>JACQXL010000211.1 GCA_016208805.1 Planctomycetota bacterium
CTCGTCCCAAATACGCATAAAACGGAGATTCTTCACTCCGCTTCGCTCCGTTCAGAATGACAAAAGGGGCATTTCGCAAGAGTTCGGTTTTTATATAAATTTTGTATCTGAATTCCCCCTGCCAGATGACGAATACAAACCCTATTGAACACACCGGACGTTGAAGTATGCCAAAACCCCTGATTTACCCCCTAAACTGTCTACTTTTTATACAGTTGCTACCCTTAAACAGGTAGTTTGGGGCATATTTTGCCCCATTTCCAAGCACAAATAGGGGGGAGGGGGGGATGCCACCCCTCCTACCCCCCCACCCATACTCCCCCTTGTGGTATTAGAGACTGGGTTATAAGACACTGGAGACCGGGTTATAAGATACTGGAAACTGGTTTATAAGACACCGGATACTGTGACCTAAGATACCAGAGACTGGGATGTAAAACACTGGAGACTGGGATATAAGATACCGGAAACTGGGATATAAGACACCGGAGACTGGGATATAAGATACCAGAGACTGAGAGTTAAGATACCGGAGACTGAGACATAAGACACCGGAGACTTAGAGTCAGGATACCTCTGCCCTCCGCCCGAAAATGCGGAGCGGGAGTGGACATAGGGGCTGGGCTTGTTCTCGTTTTCCTTGACATCAGTATTTAATCTGTGTAATCTGTTTACACTGACAAAGGAAGTGTGCCTATGAAAACTTCGTATCAATCTCCGCTGGTCTCCCGCTATGGCAGTCAGGCAATGCTCTATAATTTCTCGGATGAGCACCGGCTGATTACCTGGCGTGAGGTCTGGATTGCCCTGGCCGAGGCCGAGCAACAGATGGGTCTGCCCGTCACCGGCGCCCAGATTAACGAGCTCAAACGCTTCCGCACCCGGATTAATGACGCCGCCATCGCCAAATACGAGAAACTGACCAAGCACGAGGTGGTCGGACATATCAAGGCCTACGGCGAACAGTGCCCCAAGGCCAAGCCGATTATCCATCTGGGCGCCACCAGCGCCACCATCACCGATAACGCCGATATCATCGTCTATCGCAAGGCGTTGGCCATTATCAAGAAACGGCTGACCGCGGTTATCAATGCGTCAAGCCGGTTTGCCGCTAAATACAAGGGGATGCCCACCTGCGGGTTCACCCATTTCCAGCCGGCACTGTTGACCACGGTCGGCAAGAGAGCCTGCCTGTGGCTCCAGGACCTGGTCATAGATTTCAGGAACATGGAACACCTGCTGGAGCACCTGCCGCTGTTGGGCGCCAAGGGCGCTATCGGCACACAGGCCAGTTTCGTTTCGCTATTCAATGGGAATATTAATAAGGTCTATAAACTGGAATCAATATTCGCCCGGAAACTCGGATTCAAGTCCGTATTCCCGGTGGCGGGCCAGGTCTATACGCGCAAGCTTGATTACAGCATCCTTTCGCTCCTGTCCGGCATTGCCCAATCGGCCCATAAATTCAGCCAGGATGTCCGGTTATTGCAGGGGCTGGGCGAACTGGAAGAACCGTTTTCCAAAGACCAGGTCGGCTCATCGGCCATGGCCTACAAGCGCAACCCGATTCACTGCGAACGGATTACCTCGCTGTCCCGGTATGCGATTCTGCTGTCAAATAATATGGCCTTCACGCACGCCAACCAGTGGCTGGAACGTAGCCTGGATGACTCGGCCAACCGGCGCCTGAGCATCCCCGAGGCGTTCCTGACCATTGATGCGATACTGAATCTCTATGACTCCATCATCAGCGGACTGGTGGTTTATCCGGCCGTGATGGCCAAACGGCTCAGCCAGGAACTGCCCTTTATGGTTACCGAGGATATTATGATGGCCGCGGTCAATGCCGGCGGCGACCGGCAGGAACTGCACCACAGAATCAGACAGCACTCGATGGCCGCGGCCCACCGGATTAAACAGGGCGGCGATAATGATTTGATTGCCAGATTATCTGCGGACAGCGCCTTTGCAAAAGTAAGACATCAGTTCAAGAATATCCTTGAACCCAGAAAACATATCGGACTGGCCGAGAAACAGGTGGAGATGTTCCTGAAGAAAGAAGTTGCACCATTAATTTTACCACAAAGACACTAAGGACACAAAGGTGTCATTCTGAGCCGTAGGCGAAGAATCTAATAAGTACCGAGACCCTTCGCTTCGCTCAGGGTGACAAAAGAGTCACTTTGTGTCTTTGTGGTAAATGGAGGATCTATGTTATACAGCGATAAAGTGATGGACCATTTCCGCAACCCGCGCAATGTCGGCGAGATTACCGATGCGGACGGCGTGGGCGAGGTGGGTAATCCGGTCTGCGGCGACCTGATGGCCTTCTATATCAAGGTCAAGGACAACCGGCTGGCCGATATTAAATACAAAACCTTCGGCTGCGGCGCGGCCATTGCCGTCTCCTCAATGGTTTCAGAAATGGCCAAAGGCAAGACTTTAGAAGAGGCCAAGAAGATTACCCGCCAGGCCGTGGCCAACGAACTGGACGGACTGCCGCCCAATAAGATGCACTGTTCCAACCTGGGTGCCGAGGCGCTCCATAAAGCCATTGAGGATTACGAACACAAGAAAGCCGGCACCAAACCGCCGGCCAAACCGGTTGAACACGCCCACGCCGCGGAATCAGGCGGTGATTGTCGTTGCCCGCTCTGCAAGAAGGAACTGTCCGAACGGAAGGAGTGCCGTCCCTGCGGTAAGGAATTCACATCCTGTTCCCATTGCGGCAGTATCGTGAACAAAGACGCCGCTCAGTGCGCCAAATGCGGCAGTAATCTGTAACCACAGATTAACACAGATGGACACTGATAAAAATCTGAGTTTATCTGCGTGTATCTGTGGTTTCAGAATTTGTTGGTAATCGGAAAACGTCTGTCACGCCCGAATGCCCGATGTGTGATTTTGATGCCGGGGGGTGATTGCCGCCGTTTGTATTCGGCCCGGTCCACCATCCGAACCACCCTGTGAACCATTTCCGGAGATGCACCCGACTTGACAATATCATCCAGCGGCTGGTCTTCTTCCACATACCCCTTCAGAATCGGGTCAAGCGCCTCGTAAGGCGGTAAGGTATCAGAATCCTTCTGGTTGAACTTGAGTTCGGCCGTGGGCGGGCGGTCAATGATTTCCAGGGGGATGACTTCATCAATCTGATTGCGGTAATTGGTCAGGTCATAAACCAGCGTCTTGGGCACATCCTTGAGCACGGCCAGCCCGCCGGCCATATCGCCGTAGAGCGTGGCGTAGCCGGTAGACAACGCGCTCTTGTTGCCGGTGGTCAGGACCAGCCAGCCGTGTTGGTAGTGTGGCAGTTTTAGCGGTAGCGAATTACTGCCAACTTGTATAAATTCTGGATAGTAAAATTCAGGCATTTGATGCCCAGATTCTTTGCCAGTTGCCTGACGCATTGACTGCTCAGGGAAGACGTATAGCGCGAAGGCATAAAGACGCCGACGACGTTGTCTTTGCCCAACGCATCGGCCGCAATGACGGCAGTCAGCGCCGAGTCTATCCCACCACTCAGGCCCAGCACCACCTTGCGGAACCCGTTCTTGCGGACATAATCCTTCAAGCCCAGTTTTAACGCGCCATATATTTCAGATAATCTGTTATCTTCATCCCATCTCTGTGCCCTCTGCGTCTCTGCGGTGGAAGGGATATCGACTATTAATAAATCTTCCGCGAATGCCTTGGCCTGCGCGATAATAGAACCGTCCGGCGCCACGACCATTGAACGGCCGTCAAAGACCAGTTCGTCCTGACCGCCGATTAGGTTGACGTAGGCGACGAAGATGTTATTGTCCGTGGCCCGCCTGCCCAGCAGTTGGCAGCGCTCCTGATGCTTGCCGGCGTGGAACGGCGATGCGCTGATATTGACTAGTAATTTCGTATTTTTGTATCGGGTATGCTCGCCCCAGATGTCTTCGCAGATATTCAGCCGGAACGAGTTCCTGCCCGCCCGCCAGACCGGGGCCGGTTTATTGCCCGCCCGGAAATAACGCTTCTCGTCAAACACGCCGTAATTGGGCAGGTGCGCCTTGTGATAGACGCCGATGATACGATGATTATTAATAACCGCGGCCGCGTTATATAAAGCGTCATCTACTTTATCCACGAAACCGACGATGGCGGTTATCCGGCCGACTGACTGCCTGATTTGGTCCAGCGCTTCAAGATTGGCGCTGATGAACTCCGGTTTAAAGAGCAGGTCTTCGGGCGGATAGCCGGTGATGGCCAGTTCCGGGAATGCAATGATGGCTGCATTTTTGCGTTGTGCCTGCCTGATGCAACGGATGATTCTGGCGGTATTGCCCTTGATATCGCCGACGGTCTGGTTGATTTGGGCTAATGCAATCTTCATAGACAATATATAAACATTTCCATACCTTGTTGACAAGTAAAACCGTTTGTGCTATGCTCTATAATATGCAGGCCAGAAATCTGATACTGCCCGCGGCGCTTCTAGTAATTGTCGTGGCCGTTATTCTTGGTATCTATTTACACTGGCGGGTGCCTGACAATCCGCTACCGACTACAGTCACATCCGGTAATACTGGAGTAACACAACTTGATGTAAAGGTCAACCAGTCGGTTACGGCTTCCGCAACGGCCGGAGGTGATGCGAAAGCAGAACCGCCTGTGGACCGCCGGCGTCAGGGTCTGGACGGTCCTTTCCCGACTGATGATAAAGTGCCTGAAACAGAGCGGCAGATTGGTCAGATGCTGAATGCTTGGCGCCAAGCCATCGTCATAAAACATCCGCAGGATATTGACCGTCTGGGGTTTGCCTTGAAAGGCGCCGGCCCGGCGGCCGTGCCGTTCCTGAAGAAAATGGCGGCGGAAGATACCAATGAGCGGGTTAGGGCGTTCGCCGCGCGGGTGCTCGGGCGGATGGAGATGGTTGACCTGATTCCTTTTTTTATAGACCGGCTCCAGAAAGATAGTAGTATCTTTGTCAGGGAGAATGCGGCCTGGTCGCTGGGTAAACTGAACGACGAGAAATCAGTGGCGGCGTTACAGAATGCAGCCAATACCGACTCATCTGAGCGCGTCCGGACAGTTGCCCAGGAATCATTACGGGCTCTAAACAAATAGAAAGGGAGGAAAATTATTATGGATAAGAAACTGAAATCCAAAAAGAAGTATCAACCGCCCCGTGTTAAGACCGAACAGGTCTTTGAGCAGAACGCGCTGGCCTGCGGCAAGACCAAACCCCAGACTGCCGGATGCCAGAGGGCGCTCAAGACATCTTAATTATGCAGTCAGTACATCTCGGTATTTGTGGCATAAAGACGGCAATTAAACTGCCATCAACCAATGGATTCTATCACCGGCTCCTGAAACGGTACCATAATTTCCTGGTCCGGCCTTCGGTCCGAAATCGAATATCAGTATCTGTAAAGAATGAAAACATTTATCAACTGGATTCGTTGTTGCGGAAGCGCTATGCCGAAGCGTTGCTTGACCGGGGCGGCTTTATGTTGCACGCCTGCGGCATCAGCGAAGGTCGGAACGGTTATCTTTTCGCGGGGCAATCGGGCAGCGGCAAGACGACCCTGGCCCGAAAATCATCGCCCGGACGTGTCCTGAGCGATGAACTGGTCGCGGTCAGGGTAAAAGGCAACCGCGTATTTATCAGCGGTACGCCTTTCCTGGGCGAATTCAAGGACGGCGGACAACCGATAGAAAAACCGCTCCGGGCCATATATTTCCTCAGCAAGGGCGATTCGCTCAAACTCAGCCGGATATCAACCTCCGAATGCCTCAAGCGGATGCTGAAACTGGTTTTCTTCTTTAGCAAGGATGCCGTCGATACCGGCAAACTACTGAAATTACTTAAGACAGCTGTGTCCAACCTAACGCCTTATGAAATCAGGTTGACCCGGCAAGCGTCTTACAAAAGAATAATTGAATATGTTAAGAGTTCCAAATAAAATAAGATTGCCACGGTCGCCTCGGCGACCTCGCAATGACGTCATTGCGAGGAGTGAACGACGAAGCAATCTCACTAGCCGTTTTATTAAATGTATAAATAACCATGATTAATTGCCTTCAGGTCCAGGGCACGAGCATGCGGCCGTTTATCAGGGCCGGCGATTATGTCCTGATTAAACCCTGCCGGCCGGCCGAAACCAGGGTCGGCGATATCGTTGCGCTGAGCGGACCGAATAACAAGTTATTCGTCCACCGACTCGTCTGGCGGGATAACCGGAACGCGATTATTAAAGGCGATTCCGTTTCGTCATTGGGTTATGTCAGGATTAATGGAAATCAAACTGTAGGCAGAGTTATCAGCATCATCAAGGGACAGGCGATTGTCCCGACAGGCAACCGCTGGCTGGGTTTGGCCCTGCTGCTGGTATCGCTGGGTCTGATTCCGTTCCAGATGATGAGAGGACATTGATATGAAAATAGAGTCGGTCCGTATAATTGAACGGCTGGACGGAGTGCCGTTTCAGAGGGTAGGCGATGAGACCATTATCGTTGAGCCGAAGACGCGATTAATGCATTCATTGAATGAAGTGGCTTCCTATATCTGGGAATCGCTGGCGGTCAAACGCAGCGTAAGCGAGATGGTTGATATTATTACGGCGGAATACGAGATAACCAAAGAAGATGCGCTCAAAGACGTAATCGCCTTTCTTGACGAAATGGCCCAGCGCGGGCTTGTTAAGGTATGTTAGAATCTATTATAAATAAGTCAGATGAACGGCTTATCCCGTTCTCGGCGATGCTGGAACTGACCAGCCGGTGCAACCTTGCCTGCCGGCATTGCTATCTGTCAGGCGCTCAAGAAACGGAAACGCCCCTGGAGCGGATTCTGGAATTGATTAACGAATTAAAACAGGCCGGCTGCCTGTTCCTGACGATTACCGGCGGCGAGCCGTTGATGCATCACGGACTTCTGGAAGTATTGGAACGGGCTGATTCAAGCGGGCTGGTTGTTTCGCTCTTTACCAACGGGACTCTACTGACACCGAATATTGCGGACCGATTAAGTCAATTTAACATTATGGATGTATCATTAAGCATTTATGGCGCATCGGGCGAAACACACGACCGGATGACCGGCCTGGCCGGTTCGTTCGGCCGGACGATTAACGCCGCAAAGATACTCAAGGGAAAAGGACTATCCGTGATATTCAAGGTGTTGGTAACCAGAGATAATTTTCCTGAATATAAGCAGATGCTTGCCATGGCAAAACGGTTGGATATTCCTTATAATCTTGATCCCCTGGTTACGCCCTGCGATGACGGCAACCCAAGACCGCTTGAGTTCCGGCTTGACGATGATAACCTTAAACGGATATATCGTAACCAAATCCCATATCATACATCCCCAATCTCAAATCAGGGGTTTGCCTGTTCTTTCGGCCGTTCTCATTGCGCCATCAGCGCCGCCGGCGATATCTATGCCTGCATCCAACTGGCGCGCTCGGCCGGAAATATTAACCAACAGCGGTTTATGGATATCTGGCAACATTCGGAATGGCTCAAAGAGGTGCGGAATTTCTCTGCCGGTGAAGTGGCTGCTTGCCGTAAGTGTTCGGTCAGTTCATCCTGCCGCCAGTGTCCCGGGTTATCATATCTGGAAACCGGCAACTTCTATACGCCTTCGCCGGAGACCTGCAGGCATGCCCGGCTTGTCACATCTTATTGATGATTAGGAAACCTATCTTGACTATCCGCCGGAAATGGCTTAGCAATCGTATCGGGTAAAATACGAATGACGTGTTTTTACCGGTTAATCCGTATCGGCGCATCATAAAATCAGACGGTGGAAAGAATGAATCAAGCAGGAGTTTGAACCGGCGCGGACGGGTGATAAACCTTAAGACCGGCGCCAGGTCGTCACTCAGTCCATTGCCGATAAACCTGCGGTAAAACCACACTTCTAATGCCTTCTGGCCGGACGGTTTAATCTTGGCCAGAACCCAATCCGGTATGCCCGCATTCATCTTTCGGTTGGCGATGGAAAAGACATAATATAAAGTCGCTTCAAGCCGGTGTTGTTTGGCCTGGCGGACTACTTCCGCCCAGTCAATCCGCGTGCTGTGTTTGCGGATAATAAGCGAGATATCGGTCAGACAGACGTCGGTAACGTGGGCGTGGCAAATAATCGCATCGGCCGCGCTGTAGATTAAGGCATCCTCGGCAGAGGGAATCAATCCGGATGTATTGCCGAACCGGGTTGGTTGGGCCATTGACCGGAATCGTTCAAGTCCGGCCCGGTCAAGATAGGGGATTGCCGTATGCAGGTCAAGATGAATTGTAAAGCCGCCGACCGTTTTCTGGTAATGCTGTTCGCTGTTCCGTCCGCTATCCGGTAACCAACCCAGCACGCCAAGAGTTGAACGGAATTCACCCATCCTATTTTAATCTGTCAACACATCAATGACAGACATCGGGCGGTCGGCGATGGAATGGTAAACGGTCCGGCCCAGCGCCGCGCCGGACAGGAGCACCGTCTCCAGTCCGCCGGCCAGGATTCGGTCCAACTCGTCATAGAGAATTACATTTCGGGCCAGATGATACTGCATAATTTTTGATATTAGCATATTTTGGACGAGGTGTTAAGCATTTTCTTCACCCTGAAAACCAGCAAAATAGCCATTTGCCGGGCGATATCCAGTCCGGCCGCCGGCCCGAAATATTTTTGCCAAATCTGCAAGATTTTCTTGACAAATCTTTTACAATGCGTATATTATACTATGTAAATTACGAAACGTAAAAGTAACTGATGAGGGGTACGATGCCGATATTATCTTTGGAGAAGATTGCCGCAATGAAAAAACCAAAGTCCGCCTCGGCCCGGAAGTCAATACCCTCGTTGAACGTCCCCAAACTCTACCGGATTGAGGAAATTACCCATCACCTGAATAAATTCAACATCCGGATGTCGCGCCAGACGATTCATAACTACACTTTGTTGGGTTTGATTAAGGAATCTACCCGGACGCCGGCCGGCCACCGGCTTTATCCGGAGTCGGTATTTGACCGGCTGGCCCGGATTGAGCGGCTCAAGCGGCATCATCCGCTGAGCGAAATCAAGGAAATATTAAGCAAGGAATAATATGAGCACGATATATCATATGCCGGAGGACTCGTTCGTGGTTGGCGAATCGCCCCAGATGCAGCATCTCTACGAGACAATCCAGGGTATCTCCGCCAACGACTCCACTGTTTTCATCACCGGCGAGACCGGCACCGGCAAGGAACTGGTGGCCCGTTTGGTCCACTCGCTCAGCCAGCGCAAGAATTCGCCGTTTGTTTATATAAACTGCCCGGCGTTATCGTCCAACCTGCTGGAAAGCGAAATCTTCGGCCACGAAAAGGGCGCTTTTACCGGCGCGGAACTGACCCGCATCGGTCGCTTTGAGGCCGCCGACAAAGGCACCGTCCTGCTTGACGAAATCAGCGAGACCGACATCAATTTCCAGGCCAAGTTATTGCAGATAGTGGAACGCAAGACCTTTGAGCGGGTCGGCAGCAACATCCCGCGCAAACTGGATGTCCGCATCATTGCCACCTCCAACCGCGATATTCCAGAGATGGTCAAAAAGGGCGCGTTCCGAGCCGACCTGTTTTACCGGCTCAATGTCGTGCCGATTTACCTGCCGCCCCTGCGGGAACGCAGCAAACAGGATGTCCTCCAGTTGATACATTATTTCCTGACCTACAAATTCCGGCCACAGAGCACTATGAAAACCATTCATTCACGGACGTTTGAACTGCTCTTGAATTACGACTGGCCCGGCAATGTCCGGGAACTGTTCCATATCATAGAGCGGATGATGAACACCATCAAGGACAACAACATTATGCCGGAGCATATCGCCGGTTGGGTTAATCACAACGGCCAGAAAAAGCCAGGGTCAGCCCAGGATTTGGCGGGTATCTCTCTGCAGGATATGGAAAAAGAGATAATCAGGGTAAACCTTTTGCGCAATGAAGGCAACCGCCAGCGCACGGCTTCCACGCTGGGTATTACCGACCGGACATTGCGGAACAAGATACGTGAATACGGGATTGATTCCTGAGGCGCGGATTAACCGCCCCGGTTTCGTTCAATCGGAGCCGGGACGAATAAATAGTGAAAGAGAGAGGGCAGAAGGAGACGAGTATGAAAACCCAGAAGACCCTGAGCGAAGAGAGAGGGGTGCGGGTATCTCATACCATGCCCGGGCGAATCATGGATAAGGAAAAACTGGATGGCATCTGGCAGACTTACAAGCGGACCGGCCAGAAACAGTCGCGCGACCTGTTAATCAAGAACTACCTGCATATTGTCAGGTATGTCGCCGAGAAACTCAGAACCCATCTGCCGGAGTCGGTTGATGTGGACGATTTAGCCGCGGCGGGCATCTTCGGCTTGATGAATGCGATAGACCTGTTTGACCTGAAACGGGGCATAAAGTTTGAGACCTATTGCGTCAACCGCATCCGGGGCGCGATGCTGGACGAACTCCGGGCGATGGATTGGGTGCCCAGGCTGGTCCGGGCCAAATCGCACCGGTTGACCCGCGCCTATAGCCAACTGGAAACCAAACTCGGCCGCAGCCCGACCGATTTTGATATGGCCAAACATCTTAATCTCTCTTACGAAGATTATAACGAACTGGCCCAGGAGGCCTGCGCTTCCAATATCCTTTCATTCCACTCGGCCGGCCTGACCACGGACGACGACCAGGATATGGAGCCGGTGGATATTATCAACGACGAGGCCGGCGAGAACCGCCACCGCCTGATGCTCAACCGGGAAGTGATTCATTATATCAAGACGCAACTTTCCCAGAAAGAGCGGCTGGTGCTGGAACTGTATTTCTACGACGACCTGACCCTGAAAGAAATCGGGCTGGTGCTGGACGTCTCCGAATCGCGGGCCAACCAGATTCTGACCCGGCTCCTGACCCGGCTCCAGTCGGTCTTTAAGAAGTATAAAGCCGAGTGGTTGACGTAAGCCGGTAAGCGGATTGAACGCCCGTACGGGCGCTAAATCAGTTTACTATTGTGGTAAATGAATATTCTTCTCGTCAACGACGATGGTTTTGATACCGATGGCCTATTGACTTTCTGTAAAGTGCTGGGCCGGAAGCACCGGGTGACCGTGGTGGCGCCGGTGCAGGAACAAAGCGGAACCAGCCATTCCATCAGCATCCTGGCGCCTATCTTCATCCAGCAAATCCCCTGTGACTGCAAAGGCGTGGATTATATGTATGCGGTCAAAGGTACGCCGGCCGACTGCGTCAAACTGGCAATGAGTAAGTTGTTGAAACGCCGGCCCGATATCGTCATTTCCGGCATCAATCTGGGCATCAATGTCGGGCTGGATGTCTTTTATTCCGGAACGGTGGCGGCCGCGATAGAGTCGCACTTCTGGGGCATTACTGCCTTTGCCGTCTCGGTGGAACGCCCATCGCCCCTGCCGGCCAGTATTAACTTTGACCGCTATGCCCGGCTGGCCTATTCTATAACCAGTTCCATCTTGAAAACCCGGCCGGCTGGGGGCAGTGTCTTTAATATTAATATCCCGTTTAAGAATCCCAAAGGACTCAAGTTCACCCGCCAGGATATGGCGTTGATTCCGGAGGAATTCGTGCGCAGTATTGACCCGCGCGGGCGCCATTATTACTGGATGAAGGCCGGGCCGGAGATGCACTGGTCAAAGAAACGGCCCGGAACGCTCCAGCCGTTTGCCCATCTGGCTACCGATACCTAGGCGGTCCGGAACGGCTATATATCCGTCACGCCGCTCAAGCCGCTGTTTACCGACTATCAAATCCTTGCCAACCCGCCCAGAATTAGTAAACTGATTTAGTAGTGTGGCAGTTTGAGCGGCCCGTACGGGCTGCCAACTATAGTCGGCTGTAACGACTAAAGTCTAACAGCCGACCTACAGATAAAGCGGATTTCAATCGGATTAATCGGTTCAATCAGTTTACTTAAATATGGAAACAGCAAAACTGTCCGAGTCCATTATCCTCGGCCATCGGCTGACGTCGAAGGAAGCGCTGTCGCTGGTGACGGTTGACCTTGAAGAACTCCTCAAAGCCGCTAATGCCGTCAGGCAGCACTTTCATTCCAACAATGTCCATCTTTGTTCCATCATCAACGCCAAGAGCGGCAACTGCGCTGAGGACTGCAAGTTCTGCGCCCAGTCGGCCCATCATTCATCAGAAGTCAAGACCTATCCGCTGGTGGCTAAAGACACGATTCTGGCCGGATACGCCCAGGCCAGGGCCAACGGCGCGCACGGCTACAGCATCGTTACCAGCGGCAACCAACTTTCAATAGATGAGATAGACACACTCTGCGATACAGTGGCTCTATTACCCAAGACTGATTCACCTTATATCTGCGGCTCGCTTGGCCGCTTAACCACTGCCGATATTGCCCGGCTCAAATCCGCCGGATTGGGCAAGGCCCATCACAACCTGGAGACCTCGCGCCGGTTCTTCGCTAAAATATGCACCACGCACTCTTATGACCAGCGGCTTGAGACCGTCCGCAATCTCAAAAAGGCGGGCTTACGCGTCTGTTCCGGCGGCATCTTCGGCATCGGCGAGGACTGGGCCGACCGGATTGATTTGGCCTTCACTATGAGGGAACTGGATGTTGAATCCATTCCGCTCAATTTCCTGATACCGGTTGAAGGCACCCGTTTGGAATCCAGTAACCTGCTTACGCCGAACGATGCCCTGCGCATCATTGCGCTCTATCGGTTGATTCTGCCGGATAAAGACATCCGAGTCTGTGCCGGCCGGGAAAAAGTATTAAGCGATATACAGGACAGAATATTTTATGCCGGCGCCACCGGAATGATGATTGGCGGCTACCTGACCCAGCCGGGGCGGGATGTTCAGGAAGATATCGCGATGCTGGATAAACTCGGCATGGAATACGGAGCCACAGATTACACAGATTAACACAGATGGGCACAGATAATCCGTGTTTATCAGTGTGCATCTGCGTAGCGACAGCGGAGTCCCGCCCCAGCGGGGTGGTTTCAGGAAAATATGGATTTCATTAAACGAGAACTCGCTTCCTTGAGGAGAAGCGGTCTTTTGCGCCAATTCAAGACCATCTCGGCCATAGACGGCGCTCGGGTTAAGATAAACGGTCGTTGGTATATCTCTTTCTGTTCCAATGACTATCTGGGCTTGAGCCAGCACCCGGCCCTGCGCCGGGCCGCTAAAGCGGCCATAGACCGGTTCGGGGTCGGCTCGGGCGCATCGCGCCTGATGGCCGGCACCTTCTCCTTGCACCGCCAACTGGAAAAGGCCATAGCCCGATTCAAGGGCGCCGAAGATGCGCTCCTGTTCACATCCGGCTATGCGGCCAATTTAGGCGTGATTACTGCGCTGGTTAAAAAGTCCGATACGCTTTTCTGCGACGAACTCAACCATGCCTCGCTCATAGATGCGGCCCGGCTGACGGGCGTAGCCACAGCGGAGTCCCGACCTTATCGTCGGGGCGCAAGACTATTCATCTATCGTCACCGGGATATGGAGCATCTGAAAACACTGCTGAAAGCCAAAATCCGAAATCTCGGAGCGTCAGCGCCCGTACGGGCGACGAATGTCGGGGCGCAATTCTACATTGTGAGTGACGCCGTCTTCAGTATGGACGGCGACATCGCGCCACTCAAAGAGATTGCCGCCCTGGCGGGCAAATACAAAGCCACTGTGATTCTGGACGAGGCGCATTCAACTGGCATATTCGGCCGGAACGGCCGGGGCTTGCTAGATGAACTCGGTTTGAGAGATAATCTGTGTAATCTGTGGCTCGGTATCGGCACCTTGAGCAAGGCGGTGGGTGGTTTAGGCGGATTTGTTACCGGCTCTAAAGAGATGATAAGTTATATCCGGAGTAAGAGCCGGCCGTTTATCTTTACGACGGCGTTGCCGCCGGCCGTCTGCGCCGCTAACATAGCGGCATTAAAGATTATCAGGCAACAACCGCAATTGCATAAAAAACTTTGGGCCAACACCGACTATATCAAGAGTCTCCTAAATCAGTTAAATCCGTTAAATCCTGTTGTTTCCGAGACACCAATAATTCCGGTTGTTATAGGTGATGCTAAAAAGACGCTTCAGGTCTCGCAATATTTATGGTCAAAGGGTCTGTTTATCCCGGCGATTCGTCCGCCGACCGTGCCGGTCGGCCAGAGCCGACTGCGCATCAGCATCAGCGCCCTGCACCGGCCGGAGCATCTGGACGCATTGTCCAATCATCTCCTTACCTTTATAAGGAATCCATGAAGCCAAGATAATTTTCTGAAATATCAAGATTTTTGGTTGACAAGCAAATTTGTCGGGCTATACTACTGGTTAATTAATACGGATGGTTGCGGAGTGAGGGCGTGAGCCTGAGCGGAGTCCCGCTGATTGCGGGAATGCACACCAAGTTGATGAATCCGTAAACTCCGGTAACACAAAATTTAGAGCCAGTTAGAGATGGCATCCCGCAAGGCGGGAGCGCCAGACCGTTACTGGGTCTTATCCCGATTCATTTATCCTGACGAAAGAAGGACATCGGGGAAGGAGGGCGTATGATGAATACTATTATGCTAAAAACATCGGCTATTATTCTATTAATCGGCGTAATGCTCACCGGCTACGGCGGACTGTGTGAGAAGGATAAAGAGACCGACAGCGGCAGTAGCACACCAAAACCTGACTGGGTCTGTTCTACCCTTGATTCTACAAGCAGTATTGGGACGAACACCTCCATTGTCCTTGACCCTAATAAGAGCCTATCCGAAAACCTTGATACCAGCACCGCGATACGTAATTAAACCACAGACAAAATGAAGTAATCCAATATAATTCTCCGCTTTCTTTTCCCAACGAATAAGGATACGGCGAAACCGATTCAACCAACTA
>JACQXL010000212.1 GCA_016208805.1 Planctomycetota bacterium
GATTTATTGCCGTTCCTGAAAGACAAAGAACCGACCGTGCGCGGGCTGGCCGCTATCGGGCTGGCGCAAATTACCGCCCGGAGCGATGATAAAACAAAAGACACCGTCTACGAGGAATTTACCAGGGCATTGGAGGAAAATAAGGGGAACGATGCCGCCGGATTGATAACGTTGGCAATGGGATTGCTGGGCAACGCCAAAGCCAAACCGGAATTGAGAAAGACGATAGAAACCAAGGAGAATAAGCCACTGGCCAAATCAGTTGCCGCACTGGCGATGGGATTGCTCAAAGATACCGAAGCAGCGCCGCTGATAATAGATGTTCTTAAGAACGAACCTGCAAACCCGCTGCTGGCGCCTTACCTGATTCTGGCACTGGGAATGATACCGGATGCCCCTGCGGGACAAGCCAAACCATCACCGGTTGGACAATCCGAAGAAGCGACGACCAACGGCAATAACAAGCCGGCCACCGTGTCGGTAAAGGCAGAGGCGACCAAGGACATTTCGCACGTAGATGCGCTCAAGGAATTGTGGGCCAAGGCGGATAAGAATGTCAGCGGAGCCGCTTACACCAATATAGCCGTGGCATTGACAATGCTCGGTAAAGGGGACGAGGTCGTAATACCGCAATTGATTAAACATGCGGCCAGGGATACCGACCCGATTCTGCGGACTTATGCGCTTCATACCATCGGTCTGGTGGGCAATAGAGAAGCCGCCGAGTTGTTTATTACCGGCTATAACGACGAGAAAGACGGTAATGTCAGGAATGCAAGCGTTAACGGCATCGGCTTCCTGCTGGACAAAAACCCGGCGCCGCTCCTGACCAAGTGGACCGGCGACAGCGTTGATATCTTTACCTTGATTATAGACCACCTGATACCGATACAGCCGTGGTAGTATGGAATCCTCTTGACAGGGATTCTAAGAGACTATAACGAGACACCATCTCTTAAAGGTCTCGTACAAGTCCCTGTTAATAATATGAAACGGTATTTATTATTAGCGGCGCTTCTAACGGGGGTAGCGAATATCGCCATTGCCGCCGGTCCGGGTAACCCGGCTCAACCCAAAGACCCGGTCAATGCGGCCATTGAACGCGGTGTGGCTTATCTCAAGTCTAAACCCATCACCAATGCGACCAAAGAATTAGAACTGGTCGCGCTCACCCTGCGCCATTGCGATATCAAACCCAATGACCCAGTCTTCAAAGACCTGCTCAACAAGGCGTTGTCCAAATCATTAAGCCAGACCTATAATGTGTCCGTTAAAGCGATGCTTCTGGAATCCGTTGACCGGCTTAAATACCAATCTGAGATCGCCGAATGCGCCCAGGCGCTCGTTAACTGGCAATCCACCGAAGGGTGCTGGGACTATAATGTCAGTTATAAAAAAGATAAAGACCTCAAACCGGTCAAGACTAAAGGCCGGCCGCAACTGATAGAGGTGATTACGGACAAGGAAGGCACGGCGGCCAAAACTGATAAGCCCAAAGAGCTGGAAAGCGGCTACGAGGTCAAGCGCAATAATCCCAAGCGGCCCAGCGGCGGCGATAACTCCAACACCCAGTTTGCGCTGTTGGGCCTGCGGGCCGCCGCCCGGAGCGGTGTAACTATCCCCAAAGAAACCTGGGCCGACGCGGCCCAGTGGCTGACCAGAGTCCAATCAGGCGACGGCGGCTGGACCTACACCACGCCTCAGGAAGGCGTGGCTTATGGTTCTATGACCTGCGCCGCAGTTTGCGGACTGGCTATCGCTAAATGCTATTTAGAACAAGACTTCAAGAACGACCGGGCCATCCGGCGCGGGATTGACTGGCTATCCAAAAACCTCCAATACGACACCAACCCCAATGTCAAGAACTCGGTAATGAAAGACTGGGGGCCGTGGCACTACTACTGGGTTTATGGGGTGGAGCGGGTCGCCGCGGTCATTGACCTTTAAACGATAAACGGCCGGGACTGGTATAAAGAGGGCGTTGATTATCTGCTCCCGGCCCAGAATAAGGATGGTAGTTGGCAGACCAAGGGCACTTTGAGCAACGTCGTTCAGGACACCTGTTTCGCCTTATTGTTCTTAAAGAAGGCGACGCCCAGGATTGAACTTAAACCCGTGATTACCGGTAAAGAATAATACGTATGAACTTTACCTGATGGGGTATGTCAGGTGATTAGGGTATTAGGTGATTAGGAAATGGGGATTAGGAGATAGGGGAATCAGGCAATCCTTCGTGTCTCTGGATAAACCTAATATCCTGATAATCTGATACCCCTTCCCTAATCCCCTGATAACCTAATATCCTTTAATGGCTTTGACGCTTCGCTGTCTTTGTGGTGAACGTCGGTTTGTCTTGACAATTTCCAGCCGAGGCGTTAGTTTCAATCTATGAAATTATATCGTGCGCTGCTGATAATAAGTCTCATCGTAATTGCCACAGATATAGCTCGGGCTGAGGTCGCCCCAAAGCCGATAACCCAATCGGAATGGCGTGATAAATATGAGCCAATCCTGAAATTATATGAGAGCAACTCGCCGGCAAAACGTCAGCAAGCCATCGCCGCGATTGATAAGGAACTCTACGCGCGGCTCGTCCTTTCCAATATAAAATATGCCACCCGGGCAATGGAGTTCCTGCTTGACGCATTAGCCGCTGAAAAAGACGATAAGGTTCTTGCGGCGGTTAGTGGTTGCCTGGTTAAATTTATTAGCAATCAGGATTATATCGCATGGCTGGTTAATAATTACAGGGAGATAATTACCGAGCCGTCGGCAAAATTGCGGTTGATTGAGGTGTTAGCGCGGTCGGTACTCAGGGTCGCCGCGATTAATATGGTCACCGGTCTATTCAGTGCAGAAGAACCGGCCGCGGTCAGGTCGGCCGCGGTAACGCTGCTGGCCAGGAAATTCCCTGCCCGGGCTATCAATTACCTGACAGAACTTGTCAACGACCCTGACCCGGATATTGCCCATTCAGCCCTGCGTCATTTAACTGACCTTAAAGCTGTGGAAAAGGCCGGCCAGTTAATAAAAGCGCTCGGTGCGGAAAAAAGGGCTTGTCCTGAGGAACGAAGGGCTGATATCAAAGATGCCATCGGCCTGACTCTGGCCAAAATCACCGGCCAGAGTTATAAATCGGATGCTGATGCCTGGCAGAAATGGTTGGATAGCCATCCGGCCCTGC
>JACQXL010000213.1 GCA_016208805.1 Planctomycetota bacterium
ACCTTCAGGTCTATCGGCTTCTTAATCAAGGCCATCAAATCTTCGCTTAATTTATCAACCTTGGCGCCGCGCCGGCCCAGCAACAGCCCCGGCCTGGCCGCATGGACAAATACCGTTATCTTGTCGCGGTTGCGTTCAATATCTATCCGGCTAATCCCGACAAAGTTATATTCCTTCTTGACAAACTTCCTGATTTTGTCGTCCTCTACGACCAGTTTGCCGTAATCTTTCTTGGTCGCATACCAGGTGGAAGACCAATTCTGGGTAATGCCGATTCTCAATGCCGTTGGCGAAATCTTCTGTCCCATAATTTATAACTTACCCGGTAGTCCTTTCGTCTAACACAAGCGTCGTATGGCTTGTTCGTTTCTTGATAGGCACGGCGCGGCCCTGAGGGGCAGAGCGCCAGCGTTTTATAATCGGTCCGCAGCCGACCGTAACTTTAGCCACATACAGGTTATCCGCAGTCACATTCGGGTTGACGGTGGCGTTGGCGATGGCCGAGTTAAGCAGTTTATAGATGAACGCGGCCGCCCGTTTGGTGCTATAGCGTAATATTTTCTGGGCATCGACCGCCTTTTTACCTCTAATCAAGTCAACTACCAGTCGCAGTTTCCGCGGCGTAATGCGCGCATAATTCAATTTTGCTTGGTATGACATATTATTCCTTTGCCGGTTCCGTCGTGGCTGCTCTCAAGCCGGGGTGCCCGCGGAATATCCGGGTCGGCGCAAATTCGCCTAACTTGTGGCCGACCATATCCTCGCTGACGAACACTTTAATGAACTTATTACCGTTATGGACCATAAAAGTGTGCGATACAAATTCGGGGATAACCGTGCAATTCCGGGCCCAGGTCTTAATCGGCTCGTGGCTCCGGCTCTGCTTCTGGTTCATCACCTTCTTGAATAATTTCTGGTTAATATAGGGTCCTTTTTTAGTTGAACGACTCATTTATTTCCGTCTCCTGATAATAAACACGTTTGAAGGATTCCGTTTCTGCCTGGTTTTGCCGCCTTTGGCGAGTTTACCGTTAGGCGAACAGGGATGCCGTCCGCCGCCGGTCCGGCCTTCGCCGCCGCCCATCGGATGACAAACCGGGTTCTGGGCCGTGCCGCGCACGGTCGGCCTGATACCGCGGTAGCGCCGCCGCCCGGCCTTGCCCCACCAGATATTGTTCCAGTCAATATTGCCGACCTGACCGACGGTGGCGCGGCATTCAACCAGCACCTTTCTGATTTCGCCGCTGGGCAACTGGATATGGGCGTAGTCGCCTTCCCGGGCCATCAGTTTAGCGAAACCGCCGGCGCCGCGAACCATCTGGCCGCCCCGGCCTTTATTGATTTCTACATTGTGTATCAAAAGCCCGAGTGGGATGCTCTTTAGCGGCATACAGTTGCCGTTCTTGGCCTCAACCGATTCGCCCGACAACAGCACCTCGCCCACCTGGATGTCTTTCGGCGCGATGATGTAGCGCCGCTCGCCATCCTGATAGCAAAGTAACGCGATAAAGGCCGAACGGTTCGGGTCGTATTCTATCGCTTCAACCCGGGCCGGGATGTTGTCCTTGTTACGCTTGAAATCTATGATGCGGTACATCCGCTTGTTACCGCCGCCGATATGCCGGCAGGTAATCTCGCCCTGGTTATTCCGCCCGCCGGTCTTCTTGATGGGCGCCAGCAGACCTTTCTCCGGCTTCTTCTTGGTCAGGACTGAATAGTCCAGAACCGTTGCCAATCTTCGGCCTGGGCTGGTTGGTCTATATTCTCTTAATGCCATATTAGATAACCTCTAACCTGAACCCTTCCTTCAGGGTCACATACGCCTTTTTCCAATTAGAGCGATGGCTCCGAATAACCTTATTGGTCTTGGGCTTACCGGACATATTGACCGTTCGGACCGCCGCCACCTTGACCGGGAAAATCACTTCTACGGCCTGCTTTATGGCCGGCTTGCCGGCTTGCCGGTCAACCATAAAGGTATAAGTCAACTCTTTACGCTGTTTCTCCGGGCTGGCTAAATTAGTGCTCTTTTCGGTCACCAGCGGTTTTATCACGATATCGTAAGGAGATTTCATAGCCACCCCTCTGGGACTCCGTTTCCGCCAAAGGCGGATCTGCCTCTGGTATGACACACTACGCATTCTCGCGGGACAGACCACACATTTTAAAATCTGCTATTTTACTCATACACAAGACGTTCCCGTTCTAAAATACTAACTGGTTTAATAGTGTCCTCAAAATCATATCACTATACTTTGAAACCCAAGCAAATCAAGGCATACAAAATCAGTGGTCTGTCCCGCTTGCGCCATTTCTTCATCCTATCAATGATTAATCGGTATGTCCATTTGTTGAAAATGACAGCATAAACTCTTGAAAGTTATTTTTTTTGCTTATTCTGTAATTAAACTTCTTATCTTTACCTATTTTACATTCTGGAATCTGCTCTAAATAGCACGAGGAAATTAATTCGTCTAAATAAAGAGGATACTTTTTATGATCATTATAATACTTTTCAAGTGCCTCTATTATTACAGATGCATTTTTCTTCTCTTCGTTTATATCCTTTGTAGAATAACATGGACCATAAAGCCAATATATTCCGTAGCAGATTATAACTGCTATAAGGTAGGGATAAATTCGTGCTATTATAGATAATTCTTTCCTCATTTTTTATGGCCCATAAATTTTCCTGCCAGCCTCTATCCAACCTAAGTAGGTTATATCTATCCCCAAATTCCCACTTGATTTATATTTTATTCCGGTACCACTAGTACGCAATGAAGGGTCATTTAGCGCTAATACAGGAGTGTAACCAAGATTCTTTATTTCATTAAAATCATCAATTTTATCCATAGGCGGAGGGGTATCACCTCCTAAAGTCTTGAAGATAAAATTCCCGATCTGTCC
>JACQXL010000218.1 GCA_016208805.1 Planctomycetota bacterium
ACTATATTATCGCAGACCGTGATGGTGGTCGGGCTGAGCGGCGCGGTAATCTGCGCGGTCGGGTATGCGCTGGCCGGCGGGTTGACCGTAACCAGTTGCTGTGCGGCGGTCAGGTGCCCGGCCGTATCCTGGAGAACCAGCCGGGCGCCGTAGGTACCCGCTTTCCGATAAGTGTAATTGGCGCCGGCTGAAGTGTCCGAACAGTAATCAATCAGACCGTCGCCGTCAAAATCCCAGAGATACGCCTTGACGCCGTTAGTGGCCGTGATATTGGCCGTGAAACTGATAGCAAACGGCGGCGAGCCAATCGGCGGTGCAACCGATGTGCCGATGGCATAAATCACCGGCGCATCAGCCGCGGACTGGATATCAAAATAAACAATCCGATCTATAGTGGAACCGTCATAATAGGTAATCCGCAATACCGCCGCATAACTGCCCGGGATATCATAGGCATAGGTGGCATTGGTGGATTGGGCGCTGGAGTAATCCGGCCTGAATGAGACGCCGTTATAATCAAAGTCCCAGTCATATCTCATGATACTGCCGCCGGCGCCGAACAATCCGCCGAAACTCACTTCCAGCGGCGCAATGCCGGTGGTCGTGCTGACCGTGAAATCATCTATCGTTTTGGTGCTGCTCGGCAGCGGCAGGCCGCCCGGCGTAATCGTACTCTGCGAATATCGTCCGGCGGCAATCACATTGCTCAGGGTTACCTGCATCGTTTTCCCGTTTGTTCCAGAGCCGCTTAACTGGTAGACAATCAACCAGGTCTGACTGCTGCCGACGCTAAGAATGACCGACGGCGAAACGGGCAGGTTGAGCGTGGCGTCGTCCGCGCTGAAGACGGCCGGCCCGCCCAGGAGCGTTTCGCCCGCGTCGTAGAGACCGTTTTTGTTGGCATCGTTTATCAGCCGCACGCCCGAAATCGCATTCTTGTCATCGGCCGTACCGCTGGCAATCAGAATAAGACTGTTGATATTCACATCCTCGTTGGCGCTGGGCACCGAAACGGTGAACTGGAGCATTGATAATTTGGCGACATTGGTGAACTCGTTGGACACGGCCGGGTTCTTGGACCCGTAATCAAGTGTCAAAGTGGCGCCCTTGATACAGGTGCTGGAGATACACATCGTATCCACCTTGGCCGTATCGGTAATTGAGGCAACCACAATGTAAAAGTCCCGGCTGGCGCCGGCCGACACGCTCAGATCGGCGGTAACGTCGGCCCGGAAGAATACTTCGTTCGTCGGCGTTATGGACGGCTTAGTTAAAGCAACCGACCAGCCGGTCAGCACGAGCATATCGGTAATATCCGCGCCCATTCCGGGAGTTACAGCATCGTAATACGAAATCGTCCAGCCGCCGCCGCTACCGGTGCCGGTAACTGTGAGAACCGGGTCAGTATTACCGTCGTTTTCAATCTTGATATGATAGGTCAGGGTAATTGTGCTGTTGACATTTTGCGAAGCGGTCTGGCTGAGGGCATTAGTATTATAAATACCGTTGCCGACATAAGCGCTATCCAGTTCGTAACTCCGCTTAATCCAGCCATCGGACTGATAATTCATCGCGCAGATGGTTACGGCCTTAACCACATCGTGGAGACCATCTGTGCCGGGACCAAACGAGTAGGCATCAAGTAAAATAGTTTTGATATCACCGCCCGGGACGGTGCCATCGGGTTTGACTTCTATCTTAACTTCCGCCCAACTGCCAAAAGCCACCGGGTCAGTCTGGAAGTTACCCTCAACAATCGCAGTAGTCTTGTCAACCCAGCCCAGCGGGTCATCGTAATACCAATACTTGATATCCCAACCGGCGCCGCCGGCCGTGCCGCTCAAGATAAACTTTGGCACTACCCCTGATGTGTCATTTTCTATCCGGATATAATAGACAACCAGTTCCTGGTTATTTGCGGTGTGGGTAATGGTCTGATTGTCGCCGTTAAGGTTATAAACGCCATCCCCGGTAAATGACGGGTCGGTATCGTATTTGATTTGGCTGTCGGTATCCTGGGCAAACGATAATGACGCCAGACAGTGCAATGCGACGAATATGATGGCCGGTACAATTAACCTTTTCATATGACTCTAACCCCGCTCTTTGTGACGCAAAGAGCGGGATAAGAGACTGTAACGGCCTTTGGCTCCGTACTGGTCCAAAGTCCTAACAGTCTCTAAAAAAAGGGGAGCCCCTCCGACCCCGATAGTTACCCGCCTGAACGGACGGGCAGGTCGGCGTATCGGAGGGAAACTCCCCCTCTTTATTTATCGTCAATTTGGGCCGTGTTTATAGAGTCTTTTTAAGTTCTTTGCTGCACTTGAAGCCCACGGTCTTGGACGCCTTAATCTGGATAGTCGCGCCGGTCTGGGGATTACGACCCTGACGGGCGGCCCTGGTCTTCACATTGAATGAACCAAAACCAACCAGTTGGACGTGCTTGTCCTTTTTCAAGCCATTGGTCATGCAATCCAACGCGCAGTTCAGCCATCTCTCGGATTCGGCCTTGGCGCTCTTCTGGCACTTTGCTATTGCTTCCACCAATTCCTGCTTATTCATTCCTTCTCACCCCCTCTCTTACTCACTGTTAGCCCAGCACCTATCCAGCACCCATCCCGAAAGGATAGGTGCTTGGATGGGTGCTGGGGGCTTCGCTAACTTCTATACCTGTAAATATAAGACTTTTACGGCGCTTGTCAAGTAAAATTTTCGGATTTATGGAAAAATATTTTCCGGGCGCCTGAAATCGCTTGATTTGACTGGAATCCACGCCAGGTGCTATTCTTCGGTGTGCGAAAGCACTCTTGTCGGTTTCTCGTAATCCACATAAACATTGGTTAATACGGGAGAGCGCTTCCAGGCATCGGTCGTGAATGCGCCGGAGCGATAGACAACAAAAAACATCACCTCTATCTGGTCGGCTTAGCCGGTTCGTGGCGCTCTTCCCATCTGATTTGCTTCCAAGTAGCGCCGCGGGCCGAATGCGCCGCCTGGAAATTTGCCATCTGGTTATCAAACGCCTCCGGCTTCTGCAGGTCCCCGTAACGGAACGGCATCCCGTACACCAGAGTATCCTGCGGGAACCCGTTCGGCTGGGTGCCGAATGCGCCGCGGAAAAGCCCGCGCTTGCGTTCATCATAAGGCATCTGCAATGATTTCGTCATCCCGTTCTGCCAGCAATAGCCGACCATCTCGGCGCTGGCGATGTCGTTGCCGACCAGCGCATAGGCCGCATCGCCCGAGAAACCGTTGAAGGTGGATAACGGAACCATATAATCCGTTGACCTGAGAGACTGGGTTAGTTTGGCCATCGGCATAAACGGCAGATAAAACGTCCGCTCAAGCGGGTCATGCGCCTGCATCTGAGAATTAAGATAGCCGCGCTTACAACCGCTCAAATCAATCTGCCAGGTATTTTCATTAAACGTCGCATCGGCATAGCCGATAATCTCGTCGCCCATCTTAATCATCCCGGCGTTAACGGCCAAAACAGACTCCGGCGCATTACCGGGGCTCATCCGGATATATTGCTGGTCAGCAGAAACCGTTGGCGTCGGCCCGGTAATCATGGGCAGTAATGTTATTTCCATCTCCTGGCTGTAAGCCGACATCGTGCCGCTCAATACCAGCGGGTCCTTTTCTATCCGGAAGAACTTGAGTTCGTCAATCAACGCCGCAGTCGGCGCGGATGATGGCGACGAGCCATCGCCCGGATGCGACCGGCCGATGTAAATGCTTGACGGCAGATACGAAGCCAGTTCATCGGACGGAAACTTAAGCAGACGCGTCACGCCGTCTACGGCATAACTGCGCGCTACAAAATCATCAAAGGCAAACAGGTTGTTGCCGTCTGAAACCATCGCATTCCTGACAACCTTCTCCTCCTTGGGGTTTGTCACCTGGTCGGCCTCAATGATGGTCACCACATCGCCCTGGCCGGTATAGGGCCGGGTGGCAACCAGAACCGGTATGACCTTGGCGCCGATATTATGGCCGGCAGAATTGCCGTTAAACGCACGGGTGAATGCCGGTTGACCGCTGTCATTCACCACGCCCGTAAAGATATCCGGCTCCTCGCCCTTCTGCAACGGACCCATCCACTCGTCATCAATCTGAATCAGGACCGGCGACGGATAATTCTGGGTTGAAGACGTCACCCGGATAGAGAAAAGCGAGAGCACCTCACCCTGGAAATGCTGGGCGGGTGTGGTATTGAGTTTCCCGCGCTGGACGTGGGCAAAGGCCGTGCGCGAGTCGTTATAGCCGTTATAGTAAACCACCTCCTGACCGATTACCAGATACCCCCGCTCAGGGAAATTGGCCGTATCATCCACCGGAATCATATTAATATTTGGGTCAATATCCGCGCTAATTTGGGCGGTCGGCATTGCGTCCAGTAAACTATCGGCCAGGGTTGCGCCCCCTACCGGCACCGAACTCATCGCGATGGTCGGAAAATTGGAAATATCAATCTGGTCATACAGAACATTGGCATACCCGTAAAGCGCCACCTTGACACCAGATGAATGGACGA
>JACQXL010000226.1 GCA_016208805.1 Planctomycetota bacterium
AGTTGTATCTAATGGGCTATATCAGGTAGGTAAGGAAAAATGGGAAAAGGGGAAATTACCATTTTTCCTTCTTTCCCCTTTTTCCTTTCGTGTTTTCGTGGTTAGGTCTTTGCGGCTAAATTATCCCCAGTTCCTTGCCGACCTTTTTAATCTTGTCCAGCGCGAATCTGAGTTCTTCCTCGGTATGTCCGGCTGTGACAATGGTCCTGACCCGTGCCGCGCCCTTGGCCACCATCGGGAACACGATGCGCAGTCCGAACACGCCTTCGTCAAATAGTTTCTGGCTGAACTGCTCGGTCTTGACCTCGTCGCCGATGATAATCGGGGTTATCGGCGTCTCGGACCGGCCGGTATTGAAGCCCATCTTCTGGAGCTCGGTCTTGAATAGTTTGCTGTTGGACCAGAGTTTCTCGTGGCGCCAGGTTTCTTCCTCAACTATTTCCATGGCGGCGATGCAGGCCGCGGCTACGCCCGGAGGATGGGCGGTGGTAAACAGGAACGGCCGGGCTGATTGAATCAGGTAATCCCGCAGGTTCTGCGAGCCGGCGATATAGCCGCCCAGCGAGCCCATCGCCTTGGAGAGCGTGCCCATATCAATATCCCATTTGCCCTGCAGTCCGAAATGGTCAACCGTGCCGCGTCCGTTCTTGCCCAGGACGCCTTCGCCGTGCGCGTCATCCACCATAGTGAACGCGCCGTATTGCTTGGCCAGCCGGGCGATATCCGGCAGCGGCGCGATGTCGCCGTCCATGCTGAATACGCCATCGGTGATAATCATGATGCGCGGAGCGCCCTGAGATTCTTTAAGCACTTTTTCCAGCTCGTTCATATCCTTGTGCTTATAGACCTTGCGCTGGGCCTTACTCAGACGGACGCCGTCAATAATGCTGGCGTGGTTGAGTTCGTCGCTGATGACCACGAACTTCTCGTCCTCGCCCTTGACCTTGCTGGAGAGCAGCGCCTGAATCACGCCCCGGTTGGCCGCGATGCCGGCCACGAACACCAGCGACGCTTCCATATGCTTGAACTCGGCCAGTTTCTTTTCCAGCTGGGTGTGTATTTCCATGGTGCCGATGATGGGCCGGACCGAAGCCGTGCCGGCGCCCCATTTCTCGGTCGCCTCTATCATCGCCTTCTTCATCTTGGGATGGTTGGCCAGCCCGAGGTAGTTATTGGATGATAAGTTGACCACCTTCTTGCCGTTGACGACACAGGAGGCCGCCTGGGCTGAGCCCAGTGTCCGCAACGGTTGATACAGCCCCTGCTTCTTCAGGTCGTCCAGTTCCTTTTGCAGGAAATCTAATCCTGGCATATATAACTCCTTTCTTTACCACTAAGACACCAAGAAAACAAATCCCACTTCACTCCCCCTCTGGTAAAGGGGGAAGGAAGGATTTACTCCGTGCCTTCGTGTCCACGGCATGTCGCCATGGCATGCTTCGTGGTTAGGGATATAAAACTATTTTAGCGGACTGGCGGTCGGATGACCTCATCGCCGCGAATCCCTTTTCAAATTCCTCCAGCTTAAACTTATGGGTAATCACCGGCGCCGGGTTGAGCCGCCCGCTGTTGAGCAAGCCGGCCATCTGGTACCAGGTCCGGTACATCTCGCGGCCGTTGATGCCGACAATCCGGGCGCCTTTGAATATCAAACTATTCAGGTTGACCGGAATGCTGGTCTCGCGCGCGATGCCGAATGCGGTAAACCGTCCGCCCTTGCGGACGATATCCAGCCCCTGGTTTATCGCCTGGGTGTTACCGGTCATCTCGCAGACCACATCCACGCCGACGTTGTTGGTCTCTTTAAGGACCTTTTCCTTCAGTTGTGGGTCGTCGTATTTGATAATCACATCCGAGCCCATCTGTTTTGAGATAGACCTGCGGAATTCGTGCTTGATGATATGGATAATCTTGCCGGCAGATGCGGCCTTGGCCACGCCGACCGTTAATAACCCGGCCGGACCGCAGCCGAATACGGCCACGTTCAGGCCGGCCACATCCTCGCAGAGCGTGGTGTAAACCGCGTTGCCGAGCGGTTCCTGGATGCAGGCGATTTCGGGCGGCATTGATTTGTCGTTCTTCCAGGCGCACACCTCGGGCAGGACGACGTAGTCGGCGAAACAGCCCTGGGTGTCAACACCGAGAATCTTGAGGTTGCCGCAGATATGCTGCTGGTCGTTGCGGCACTGGTAGCAATAACCGCAGGGAATATGGCTCTCGGCCGAGATATAATCGCCCGGCTTGTAACCGGTCACCAGCGCGCCGACCTCAACCACCTCGCCGCAGAACTCGTGTCCGAATACCAGCGGCGGCTTGATGCGGCCCTGTGACCAGGCGTCCCATTCGTAGATGTGCACATCCGTCCCGCAGATGGATGTGGCCTTGACCTTGACCAGTAAATCGCGCGGGCCGGGCTTGGGAATATCAACCATGACCAGTTCTGCGCCCGGAGCGGCCTTGGGCTTGCTGATTGCCTTCATCTTCGCCATAATTGCTCTCCTTTAGCCACAGATTACACAGATTAAAGATTTATCTATAATAAACGCTGTCCGGGAAGGCAAGAAAAAGAGTATAAAATATGTGGTTTTGAACAGTGACTCTTAAGAGACTTTTATAAGATTATTTTCAAGTCTCGTCCAAGTCCCTGTGAAAACCATCACATCGTTTCCAGCGGCGTGATTCCCAACAAAGTCAACCCCTGCCAAAGCACCTGTTTGAGGCACTGGCAGAGTCTGATGCGCGCCTCGGTCAATGGTTTGTCTTCCGTGATAATCCGGTGATGGTGGTAATAGCGATTGAATACGGATGCCATCTCCAGCAGGTAATTGCTCAGGAAAGACGGCTCGTATTCATCGGCTGATTTCTGGATTATTTCCGGGAATCCGGCCAGATACTTTATCAGCGTCGCCTCGTCCGGGGTATTTAGTAGTTCATATTTCGGATTTCGGATTCCCGCCTGACCGTCGGGCAGGTCGGATTTCGGATTTAATTGTTCGTATTTCCTCATGATGCTGGCCAGCCGTGTATGTGTGTACATCAGATACGGGCCGGTCTCGCCGTCAAAGGTCAGCATCTGGTCCCAGTCAAAGTCCACATCCTTGATACGGTGGTTCTTGAGGTCGTTAAAGATAACAGCCCCGATGCCGACGGCCTGGCCCACCTTATCCATATCCTCCGGCTTGACCTTGTCCTGGACATCGCTCTGGCGGTTCTGCATCGCCGCCTTGGAGCGCTCAATCGTTTCGTTAAGCACCTCTTCCAAAAGTATCGTTGAACCGCGCCGGGTGGACATCTTCTCGCCCTTGAACCGGACTAATCCGAAATCAGTATGGACGCAGTCCTTGGCCCAGGAGTGCCCCATCAACTCCAGCACCTTGAATATCTGGCGGAAATGGAGTTTCTGGTCAGCACCGACCACATAGATGAGTTTATGGAATTTGTAATCTTCATAGCGGCGGATAGCCGCGGCGATATCGCGCGCCGCATAAAGCGTTGCGCCGTCGCTCTTGCGCAACAGACAGGGTGTCATTCCGTATGCCTTGAGGTCAACTATCAAAGCGCCTTCACTGATTTTGGTTAGACCTTTCTTATCCATTTCATCAATGGTTTTAGCAATATCGCCGGGACTGATTTCCGACTCACCGCCATATCTGTTATCACTTGTATGAAAGTTAATCTTGAGTAAGTTGTAGATGCGGTCAAATTCTTTAATACTATTATTCTTAAAATACTCCCATATCTTCCTGTTCTCGGTATCGCCGCCTTCCAGTTTCTTAAATTCCAATCGTGCCTTGTCCATCAGCGCCTGGTCAGTCTTGGATTTCTCATTATAAGCCACGTATCGTTCTACTAAAAAAGGAACGCTTTGTGATTTCTCATAAAGCGGCTTG
>JACQXL010000238.1 GCA_016208805.1 Planctomycetota bacterium
ACTGCGCACAATATCGGTTAATACTGGAGGGTATCTCGGTTATCGGCATATTCATGATAATATCCTTTCTACCCCCCTCTGTTTTCATAATACCCTAAATGAAGTTAAAATCAAGTTTTCTCCCATTTCGCAAGAGTTCAGTAATTAGTCATTAGGGCTTCCTTCGTCATTAGACATTAGACATTCGTCATTTTAGCGCAATGGCTTCTTTTATCCTCCCTTTTACCTTCTCCAATCCAATCAACTCCATCGTCTCAAATATCGGCGGGCTGACGCTGGAACCGGTCAGCGCCACCCGGAGCGGCTGGGCCACGCCCTGGAACTTCAGCCCCTTGGATTCGGCGATACTGCGCAACAAGTTCTCCAGCGGCTCATGCTCTAACTTGGTTATCTTAGCCAACTCATCCTGCACCGCCCCCAGCACGGCCTTGCCCTCGGTCGTCTTGATGAATTTGTCTACGGCCTCTGGCTGGTAATTGACCGCATCCTCAAAGAAGAACCGGGTTATCCCGGCAATCTCGGATACCACCTTGATGCGCTCCCGGTACAGGTCAACCAGCCGGACCAGTTTCTCCTTCGGGAACCGGCTCAAGTCATAACCGGCCTTCGTCAGGTACGGTTCGGCCAGACCGAATAAATCCTCGGCCGGTTTATGCTTGATATAATGGCTATTCATCCAGGTCAACTTCTTGAGGTTGAACTGGGCCGATTTGTCTTTCACCCGCTCAATGGTAAACCGCTTGATAATCTCGTCTTTGGTCATAATTTCGGTATCATCTCCGGGCGACCAGCCCAACAGCGACAGGAAATTAAACACCGCCTCGGGCAGGTAACCGAGGTCCTTGTATTCACCGACCGAGGTATGCCCGTGCCGTTTGGACAGCCGCGAGCCGTCCTCGCCCATAATCAGCGGAATATGCGCGAACTTGGGCACCGGCTTACCCAGCGCCTCGTAGAGCGCAATCTGCTTGGGCGTATTGGAAATATGGTCGTCGCCCCGGATGACGTGGGTAATGCCCATCTCACTGTCATCTATCACGCAGGCGAAATTATAGGTCGGGAACCCGTCCGACTTTATCAGCACGATGTCCCCAACGAACTTGCTCTCAAACTTGATGACGCCGTGAATCAGGTCATCCATCCGGATGGACTTGCCCTCGGGCATCTTGAAGACTACCGCCCTGCCCTTAGCCGGGTCATCCTGGTAAACGGCCTTACCCTCGTCAAGTAGTTTCTGGGCGTATTGCTTGTAGAGGTCGCGCCGCTCGCTCTGGTAATACGGCCCCTCGTCGTGGGTGATACCCAGCCAGTTTAACGACTCAAAGATGGCCTTGGTGGACTCATCGGTGGAGCGGACATGGTCGGTATCCTCTATGCGCAGGACCAGGGTGCCGTTGAGATGCCGGGCGAACAGGTAATTATAGAGCGCAGTCCGTGCCCCGCCGATGTGCAGGTAGCCGGTCGGGCTGGGGGCAAAACGGACTCTGACTTTATCCATATCCCGTTTCTCATACCAAAGATTCAACTGCTGGTCAAGAAAACTCCGTCACTCACCGACAATCTGCGTCAATCTGTGTAATCTGTGGTTTCACTTTCACCCCCCGGATAACGGATACAAAAATATCCTTAAAAAACATCGTTTTTATTGCTAAATAACCAACGTTATTTATAATAATACCAAGAGGGCCGGATATGAAAAAAGCCGTCTTATTGTCTTTAATCGCCGCAACCTTGTCCTGCCTGGGCTTTGTGATTGGCGCCGAAGAAATCATCCTTAAAAACAGCCAGAAAATATCTGGTAAAATCATAAAGGAAAACGAGAAATCGGTTTATCTGGATATCGGCTTTACCATCCTTCAAATCCCGCGCGATGAGATAGGCAAAATAGAAACCGCATCAACTATATCGCCCGCGGCCGATGCCCCAGCCGCCGCCGGCGCAAAACCGACCACCGAATACACCGACCTGGTCACATTTATCGCCCAACCATCCGCCAGAAGCGACCAGACATTTACCTCCAGCGAAATCGTTGACCGGAACAACGACTCGGTGGTGGCTGTTTCTTCTTCAAGCGGCTGGGGCTCCGGATTCATCATCTCGCCCAAAGGCCACGTCATCACCAATCACCACGTGATTGAGGACGAAACTAAATTAAGCGTCACGGTTTACCAACCCAAAGGCAAGACATTTGAAAGCAAGAAAATAGACGAGGTGAAAATCCTGGCCTTTAACCGCTATTTTGATATCGCCCTGCTCCAGATAAAAGAAAAAGATATGGAAGGGCTGAAATTGAAACCGGTCCGCATCGGTAACTTTGACCTGGTCAACAAAGGCGATGCCATATTCGCTTTCGGCAACCCCGGATTGGGCCGGGAAATGCTCCACCGCACCGTCTCGGAAGGAATCGTCAGTTCGCGTTCCCGCGACCTTTCCGGAATCCCCTACCTGCAGACCACGGCCGCCATCAATCCGGGCAACAGCGGCGGGCCGGTTTTCAATGCCTACGGCGAAGTAATCGGACTGGTCACCTACAAGGCCTTCTGGCAGGAAGGCATCGGCTTTGCACTGCCCAGCAATTACATCATAGAGTTTATCAAGAATATGGAGGCATTTGCCTGCGATGAAAAGAACCCCAATATCGGCTATCGTTATTGCCCGGCTCCCAAAAAGAAAACAACCGCAACCAACAACCCCGATACCCAGAAGCAGGAAGAAAGGAAGTGAGCAGATGAAAAACCTGAAAACAATGTGGCCCGCAGGGAAACTGGCGCTGGTGCTTTCTATAGCAGTTTTGACCGCCCTGGCCGGATGGCCTTTCGGATGCGGCAAGTCGGAAAGCCCGCAACCGGAAACAACCCAACAAACCGCCGCGCCCGAGCCCAAACCGCCTGAAACACCACCCGCCCCGCTTTCCGCCCTTGCTCCCGCCCCGGTCCCGGCGGTTATCGGAGCCAATTTTGACAACTTCGTACCGGACAACGTCTATGTTTACGTCTCCGTTGACAACATCGCCAAACTAAGCGATGCTTACAAGCAATCGTCATTCGGCAAATTATGGAACGACCCCGAAATCAAGAAATTCACCGAAAAGGCCGTAGAACTGCTCCAGAAAGAATTCACCAAGAACGTCACCAAGGAAACCGATATCACCTTCAAAGACATCACTTCGCTGGCCGAGGTATTTTGCGGCCAGGCGGCCTTTGTCCTGGACCGGATTGAACTGAAGAACACCAAGAAACAAACCAGAAAGATGGTCTTCGGCCCCGACGGACAGCCCGTATTTGACGAACAAACCCAGTCATATAAATATGAAGACGTGGAAGTGGATGATGTGGAACCGGTTCCCTACCTGATGCTGATGGCCGAAGTCACCAAGAACCGGGAGAAACTGGACGGCCTGCTGGAAAAAATAACCAAATCGGCGGCCGAGGACGGCGCTCTGAAGAAAGAGGAAAGTTACAAGGGCGCGACCTATTTCACCTTCTACCACAAACAGGAGTCCACCAACCTTTCTTACGGCTATATTGACAACATCTTCTTTATCAATTACGGCGACAAATCGCTCAAGCGCATCATTGACGCCTATAAACAGCCCGCCGAGATAAAAGCGCTGTCCGCCCGGCCGGCTTACCAGAAAATCACCGCCAACGCCGGCGCCGGACGGCTGGCCACCTTTTATGTCAATATCCCGCCTTTCATTTCTATGATAAAATCATTCATCGTCAAGGAAGAATTAAGATACAAATCACAGACGCCCGAAGAGATGGACGAGTTCAACAAGAAATTTGACAAGGTCATAGATTCCTGCGGCCTGGGCGGATTCAAAAGCATCATCGGCACCTACCGGGCCGAAGGCAGCAACTTCATAGCCGATGGCCTGTTTGAGATGCCCGGCGCCGGCAAAGGCATTATCGCCGCGCTGACCGGCGACGCAACCGCGGAATTCAAGACCATTAAAGCCGCGCCGGCCGATACGATGATGTACCTGTCCGGCGCCGTCTCCTTCCCCAAACTCTACGACGGGATTATGGATACCATCGCCGGCGTAATGCCGCGGGAGGAATACGAAAAGGAAGTCAAAGCCGATATCCGCAAAACCGAGGAAAAACTCGGCCTGAAAATCAAAGAGGACATCCTGTCCCTATTCGGCAACGAAATCGCGTTTATCATCAATTCCAACCAGACCGCTCTCACCCCGGAAACAATGATGATGGGCGCCTCGCCCTTCAATATGGCCTTTGTCCTGCCCATCGCCAAGCCGGAGGCGGTCAAAAACGTCCACACCCAGATTATCAAACTGATTTCCGAGGACAACGAGGGCAAAACGCCGTTCGTGGAAAAACAGTACAGCGGCTTTACATTCTATATTATGGAATTGCCCGACCGGCATATGGAAGGCCAGCCGCCTATGCCGGCGGAAGCCCGGGAAATTATGGGCTACTTCTTCACCAAGGATATGTTCGTCTATGCGATGCCGGCCGCCAACCTTAAAATCATCGCCGATACCCTGTCCGGCAAAAACACCGGCTCGCTGGCAACCAACCCTGATTTCGCCAAATTAGCCGCCCGGAACAAGGTTGCCGAAAAATCACTGATGCTGTCATATACCAACCTGGAAAAATATATGGCCGATATGCTGTCAATGGCCGTTCAATTGATGGAATCCGGCCGGATGGCGCCTGCAATGTTGGAAGACGCGGACGACCCTGACGATGACAACCCGGATGAAAACGCCCCGGGCGACAAACCGCCGGTGCCGGCTGTCCAGGAAGATAAATTCGCCAAACTGATGAAGGAAATGCCCAAACTGGACACCCTGAAAAAATACTTCATCGGCTGGAAGGCGCTCAGCCAACTCTATCCGACTCCGGACGGCATTATGTGGCGCAGTTTTACCCAGATGGGACCGGAATAGTTAGAGACTATAACAAAATGTCTATTTTTACGTGTATTAAGGAGATTGCTTCGTCGCGGAGTTTATCCCAGCGGGGCTCCGCGCAATGACAGGTCCCAAAGGATTGTCATTGCGAGCGTAAGCGAAGCAATCTCATTTCACTACGGTCTCTTAAAGAAACGATTATCCAATGAAAACAAAATACCTCTTACTGGCTCTCATCATCCCGGCCTTGCTGGCCACCTACTCGCCGGCCGCGGACGACAACATCAAGCGGGTCTCGGAAAAATACGGCTTCCTCGGCCCGGAAGCAGTCAAAATCGGCTCCAATATGCAGGACCTCCAGACCCTGGATTTTGACGCCAACGGCCGGATGGATTTTATGACCGTCAATGCGGCGGAGCGGAAGGTCTTTATTTCATATCAGACGGATGAATCCGCCATACCGTCCGGCTTGCCCGCCGAAGCCTCGGCGAAGGCGGGCGCACCGACCCAGGAAACCAAAATAAAACTGCAGACCGAGTCGTTCACCATAGAAAAATCATTCTCCTATCTCAGCGCCGGCGATATTGACGGCGACAAAAAGGCGGACCTGGTCTTCCTGGATAACCAGAACAAACTCAACATCCTGTTCCATAAAAAAGACGCCCGGGCCTTTGAACCGCCTAAAGAGATTCCGCTGGACGACATCAAAGGCGTCATCCTCAAACTGCTTGATTTGAACAATAACGGCGTCAGCGAAATCGTCATCCTTAACGAGGAAAACCTCAATATCATCCACTGCGATGCCGGCCGCAATACCCAGAAACCGGTCAAATACGAGAACAATTCCAAGAAGATAATCAATTTTGAAGCGGCCGATATCAACGGCGACGGGCTGAAGGACATCATCCTGGTCAATTCCGACCGGCAAACAGTCGCCTTCCGGCTCCAGCGCCCGGACGGCGTCTTTGCCCCTGAAATCACCCAAAAAATAGAGGACATCAATGTCGGCGATTTCGCCGATGTCAATAACGACAAAAAAGACGAACTGCTCGGCCTGCATTCCCAGACCAACGCCCTGAAAATATTCCAATTCCGCCAGCCGGCCGAATTCAAAACCACCCCCAAAAAGAAATTCCAGTTCAGCCAGACGCGGGATTACCAGTTCAAGTCCGGCACATCGGCATCCTACAGTCTGGTCATCGGCGATGTCAACGGCGACCGGCGCGCCGAT
>JACQXL010000239.1 GCA_016208805.1 Planctomycetota bacterium
AATCGCCTGCCTAATGATATCCTCACCAGGGATGAGGTGGATAAACTCCTGGCCCTGCCGGATATTAATGCTTCAGCCGGGATAAGAGACCGGGCCCTGTTAGAAACGCTCTATTCTACAGGCATCCGGCTCCAGGAATGCACCAATCTTGAGGTAAGCGATGTGGATTATGATGGCGGATATTTAAGGGTGAACCAGGGCAAAGGCAACAAAGACCGAATTGTGCCGTTAGGCAAGATTGCCTGTTACTGGCTCAAAGAATATATCCGGCGAGTTAGACCGGAATTCTTAAAGCATAATAAGAAAGACCCTGAGCATAATGCCCTATGGGTTTCCCATTATCTGGGTAAGCCGTTGTCAAGCCAGATTATTGCAAAGTTAGTGCGTTCATATGGACGGAAGGCAGGGATTAATAAGAAAGTCACGGTACATACCTGGCGCCGGACTTTAGCCACACACCTTTTGCAGGCAGGCGTTAATCTGGTTTATATCCAGGAGATACTCGGGCATGAGGATATGAGGAGTTTAGACCGGTATATCAAGGTTACGGCAATTGAAGTAAAACAAACTCACCAACGGACTCATCCCAGAGAAAGGATAGCGGCATATGAAGAAAAGAAGCAAGGTTAATGAATTGAATCTGATGTTACAGGAATATCAAGGATACCTTGAGATCAAGCATTACAGCAAAAGGACGGTCTTTAACCGGCTATGGTGCTTGGAGAAGTTTATTGATTGCCTTCAGAAAGAATCCGGTATTACAACGGCAACAGAAATAACGCCGGAGGCGCTCAAAGGATACCAGAGATATCGCCATTATTATGAAAATAACCGTGGCAGGAAAGACCAGCCCAGGACAATTAACAGCCATATCCTTGCGGTAAAGACATTTCTTAAGTTTCTATATCAGGAGAACTATCTGCCGCAGGATTTATCAAGGTATATAGAATATGTCAAAGAGCCCAAAAGTCTGCCAAGGTCTGTATTGACAGATGCAGAGGTAAAAGAGATTATCGCCCGGGTTGATGCCGGCTCCGCTGCAGGCTTCAGAGACCGCACGATATTAGAGGTGTTATATTCAAGCGGTGTCCGGCGGAATGAACTGATTAATCTTAAAGTAGAAGATGTGGATTATCACGGCGGGTATTTAAGGGTTAACCAGGGCAAAGGGAATAAAGACCGGGTAGTGCCGCTGGGCAAAATTGCCTGTCATTATGCGGAAAACTGGATAAAAGGCGTAAGGCCTGTATTTCTTAAGGACAGGCGAAAGCACGATTATTTATTTGTCACCAAAAGCGGCAATCCCATAGACGAATCAACAGTGCGTGATATAGTTGTCAAATACAGCGCCCCGCTAAAGTTGAAGCAATCGGTAACCTGCCACACCTTCAGGCGCAGCTGTGCGACCGAAATGGTCAAAAGAAACGCCAATCTGATGCATATCAAAGAGATATTAGGACACGAAGACTTGGAATCAACCAAGGTCTATTGCAAACTGACCATAACTGACCTGAAAAAGACGCACCAGAAATACCATCCGAGGGAAAAATATAGCGGCGAGATATTCTAAAAGTTTTAGTTGACTTCTACAGGTTAAAATATTAAATAGGAGTGTATAAAATGATAGAAGAACTAAAGAAAGCGATTCTTGAAGAAAAGAGATACGAATTTAGTATTCATGCAGTTGACCAAAGTATCCTGAGGAAAATAACGTGGCAACAAATGCATGAGGCGATTGAAACAGGTGAAATTATAGAAGACTATCCAGAGGATAAATATGGCCCGAGTTGTTTAATTTTGGGGTGGACTAAAAGTGGCAAAGCATTACATATTCAATGCTCTTATCCAAGCAGACCCAAAATAAAAATTATTACACTTTATGAACCGAACCCGACTGAATGGATAGAATTTAAGATAAGGAGGACATAATATGAAATGTGATTTGTGTGGTGGAAAAATTGCTCGGCAGCTTGTCAGCTATACGCTTTTTTATGAGGGTCAATGGATTATCGTAGATCATGTACCGGCAAATGTTTGTCTACAATGCGGTGAAAAGTTATTTGAGCCTGGAACAGTAGAGCATCTTCAGAAAATTATCTGGGAACATCATAAGCCAGCCAAGAAAATTGAAACACCGGTATACGAATATGCATAATACAAAATTTATGCAAATAGGAACAGACGGTGCATCTCTAAATCTCTCAAGGTGGCAAAAAACCTACCCACTCTCTACATCCAGAAAGTGTCCTGTTTTGGGACAGTTGGCGTGGTTTTAGGGGGGTAGGCAAAGGGGAATGTTGGGCGCCCAACATTATACTACCGTATATAGTAATTTAGGGGGGATGCTATATATTATGGTTCTGGGGAATGTGTTGATACAAAGCGTGCCCCGAAACTCAATTCCTAAAAACAGCACCTTGTAGGGTAGGTAATCAGCTAATTATAGCCGGAGCCTGCCCGCCTCTGGAGGGGTGTGTGTGTCACCGAGATTCATTTTATAACACCTTTTTTACGCAATGTTTCAGTCCATTGGAGGGCGTCGTAATATTCTTGGTCCTGCTGACTCCTTTCTATTTCCTTTTGACTTTTTGCTATTTTCTCTAATAATTCCCTGATTTTGACTAACTCGTCATTCTGACCAAGTTGTTGCGGTGGTGGCTGGACCACCCGGGGAATATTCTGGCCTTTTATGTTATTTATACTGACTTCTATTATCCCTACTCTTTTTTCAAGGTCATCTATTTGGCGATTATCAATCTCCAAAATATCTAATGTTGCCTTACCAAGTTCTTTTATTTTGTCCCCTACTTTACCATCCTGTATTGTTTCAAGAAGCGACACAAGATATTTAATCAGGATTTCTAATCTCTCTATTTGCTGTTTTTGTAGAAACTGGTCATCCTGACTTTGGTGATATAACCAAGAAAGGTATGTCAAAAGTTCGTAATCTGTTATCCGTTTATCATGGACATCTATTTTAGCGATAATACCATAAATATCAGCATTGCTTTGTATTTTCTCCCTTGCTTGTTTTTTTAGTGACTCAATTTTTTTGTCCGCACGCTCCAATTTTATATTCCAAATGTGTGCGTTTTTTCCGGTCTGGTCCAGGTCTTTTCGGTCAGCAATTGTTTGTATCTTTTCCAAGTATTCCTTTTCTTCTTTCTCATCTTCCTCAAGATTTTTGATAAAGTCTTTGACAAGGTCTTTTTCGGGTTCTTTTGGGGTGACGGCTGGTTTATCAGGTTGCTTGGTTTCCGTTGTTGGTGTTTGTTTCTTTGGCTCTCCTTTTATCCACACTGTTACCCAACCGAGTATACCGACAATTATCAGCATACCTATTACATATTTCTTCATAAGAATTATTCTCCTTTCTTGTCGTGGAACACATTTCCGCCAGAGGCGGATCTGCCTATGGCACGACAACATCCTACATTGGACTATTTATTTAGATTACTTGACGCCATTTCCCCAAAATCGCCCTGCTACGAATACGCTGATTATGCCATATTCGCTCCGGCGTGTCAAGAATGATGTAGTTCAAAGTGCTCGGCACCTCTCAAGCCAAACAGATATTATTTGTCAAGAGAAACCTTTATGCTAATATAACGAGATACCATAAACACGAAAGCCCAGCCACAGATTACATAGTGTGGCAGTTTGAGCGTAGCGAATTACTGCCAACTATACTGGGCTGATAACTCGTCCCGCCCCGATGGACATCGGGACGGAACTCTAACAGCCCAAGTACGGATTATTCGTGGGATTAGCCAAATTCGTGTGATTCGTGTTAAATGGAACTATATGCGTTTAGTAATAGATAACATCCCCGGCGACAAGTCCATCGCACAACGAGCAGTTCTATTGGCCGCCATAGCGAGTGGCACGAGCCATATCCGCAATTATCCCGATTCGGATGATTGCCGGGCCGCACTGGAATGTGTTAAGGAATTAGGTGTTAGGGTTAAGATGAAAGGTGACAGTGTTACCATAAAAGGACGGGGGTTATACGGGTTACGCAAGCCCACTAAACCACTCAATGTGGGCGAGTCAGGCACGCTGGCCCGGCTATTGAGCGGGCTATTGGCCGCCCAACCGTTTTCGTCAACCCTGACCGGCCGGGGCTCGCTGCTGAATAGGCCGATGAAGCGAGTCATAGACCCGTTGAGATTAATGGGAGCGAATATTTCCAGCCCAACGGGCTCACTTCCGATTCACTTCCAGTCGTCCAAACGGCTCAGCCCTATCCGTTACCCGATGCCCCTTGCCAGCGCGCAGGTAAAGTCCGCCCTATTGCTCGCCGGTCTGTATGCAAATGGCGTAACTACCATCAAAGAGCCAACACCGACCAGGGACCATACCGAGCGATTACTCAAACTGATGGGTGCGACCATTACTTTACCACAAAGGCACAAAGAACACAAAGGCCTTATTAAATTATACCCACCGGAAAGATTAAAACCATTTAATATTACTTTACCGGGAGATATTTCGTCCGCGGCATACTTCATCGTGGCCGGAATCCTGTTACCTATTTATAAGGAGACCATGAAACCAGGACATCATTTCCTTGCTTCCTGGATTCCTTATAAAGAACTCGTCATCAGGAATGTCGGGCTGAACCCGCACCGAATCGGAATACTGGATGTGTTAAAGCGGATGGGAGCAGATTGCAAATTGCGGATTGCGGATTGTGGATTGCGGAATAATTGGGAACCGGTGGGTGATATTATTGTTAAGCCGTCACGGCTCAAGGCGATTACGCTGGGCGGACGGATTATCCCATCCATCATTGACGAGATACCATTGATAGCGGTTTTGGCCACCCAGGCCAAGGGTATAACCATTATCAAGGATGCAGGCGAACTGCGGGTTAAGGAGTCGGACCGGATTAAGGCGATTGCGGACGGACTGCGCCGGCTGGGCGCCAATATAAGAGAACTCAAGGACGGTCTCGTCATCAAAGGACCGACTCCGCTACACGGCGCGGTTGTGGATTCCTACAACGACCACCGCATCGCGATGTCGTTAATAGTTGCAGGATTGGTTACAAAAGGTAGAGTAGTCGTAAAGAATAGGGAGTGTATCAATAAATCGTTCCCGGAATTCAGTACACGGATTAAACAGATTGAACGGATAATCAGTTAAATCAGATAAATCCGTTTACTTAAGAGGAGAACTATATGCCAAAAAGCCCGTTAATGACCCGACTGGAAGAATTGCTCAAGCGCATCCGAACACTCGGAGACTCGCTTTGACCTGGCTAACAAAGATAAACATATCGCCGCGTTTGATGCCGAGTCCGCCCAGGCGGATTTCTGGAATAATCCTTCAGCCGCGCAGAAGAAGATAGCCGAACTGAAACACCTCAAGGCCACTGTCACGCCGTTCCGGGAAGTGCTTAAGGATCTGACCGAGCTGATAGAGTTGACCGAGCTGGCCGAGTCCGAAAAGAGCGCCGAGACGTTGGAAGAATCGGCGCGGGAATTAGACCGGCTGGCCGACCGGGTGCAGGAGCTGGAACTGCAGGTCTATTTAAGCGGCGACCACGATGCCAATGACTGCTTCCTGAATATCCATGCGGGCACGGGCGGGACCGATGCCTGCGACTGGGCCGAGATGCTACTGCGGCTGTATTCGCGCTACTGCGACCATGAAGGCTGGAAGGCGGAGCTGATTGATTCACTGCCCGGGGACGAGGCCGGCATCCGCCGGGCCACGCTCCATGTCAAGGGCGCCTTCGCCTTCGGGTTCCTCAAGTCTGAAATCGGAGTGCACCGGCTGGTGAGAATCTCGCCCTTTGACTCCAACAAGCGGCGGCATACCTCATTCGCCGCAATAGATGTCGTGCCGGAACTGGAAGAGGCGGAGATAAAGATTAATGAGCAGGATTTGAAGATAGATACCTTCTCGGCCGGCGGGCCGGGCGGACAGCACGTCAACAAGACCGCCTCGGCTATCCGCATCACCCATCTGCCGACCGGCATCGTGGTCCAGTGCCAGAACAACCGCTCCCAACACCAGAATAAGAGTACGGCGATGAAACTGCTGGCCGCTAAACTCTATGCGCTGGCCGAGAAAGAGAAAGAGGATGCCTTCAAGAAGATATACGGCGCCAAGGGCGAGATTGCCTGGGGCTACCAGATTCGCTCCTATGTCCTGCAACCTTATACAATGGTCAAGGACCACCGAACTGATTACGAGACCGGAAGCGTCCAGAAAGTATTGGATGGAGAGATAGGAGAGTTCATCAAGGCGTTCTTGAGGACGAAACCAAAACCACAGATTACACAGATTGACACGGATAAACACAGATAATATGAACCGAATTCTTATAGATATAAAATCCAAATACCTGAGAAGTAACCGGATGACGGTTCAGCGGCTCATCAGCGCCGTACTGAAGAGAATCCTGAAAGAGGAAGAGATTGACGGCGAGGCGGTGAATCTGTTATTAGTGGATAATAATCAGATAAAAAGATATAATCGGAGATATCTGGAACGGAATCGGGTGACGGATGTGATTGCGTTCGGGTATCCTTCACCGCCCCGACGCTACGGTCGGGACTCCGCTGCGGCTACGCAAAGGCAAAAAGAGCACAAAGTAATTACCGATAAGGGAATCGGCGATATTGTGATTTCGGCGGAGAAGGCGATGACCGAGGCGCGCAAACGGGAGATACCGTTTGAACAGGAAGTCCTGCGCTACGCCGTGCACGGGCTCTTACATATATTAGGGTATGACGACAGGATGGCCAAAGATAGGAAACGGATGTGGAAACGGCAGGAGGAAATCGTGAGCCACAGATTACACGGATAGGATAATCAGATAAATCCGCTAAATCAGTTTACTAAAGGTATGAATCATAACCAATTCTGGTCAGAGGTAAAAACAAACAACATCCAGGATAAATTATTCAACACTGTCTGCTATATGACCGGCAACCACCACGATGCCGAGGATATCTGCCAGCAGACATTCCTGAATGCCCTGAAAGATATCCATAACTTCCGGGGTGAGGCATCCATCTCCACCTATCTGCACCAAATCGCCATAAACTTGTGCCGCCGGCACTGTGGAAAAGACCGCTCGGCTCAGTTACCTGATTCTGAAATAATCACAGACGACTGTCCGCCCCCGCATCAGCCCGGTATCTTCTCCGGACTGGCCCCGCATCCGGCAGAGACATTGGTGCAGAAAGACCGGGATAAGATTATCCAATCCGCCCTTGACAGATTAGCGCCTCTGGCCAAACAGGTGGTGCTTCTCAAAGATATGCAAGACCTGACCTATGCGGAAATTGCCCAAGTGCTGGATATGTCCATGCAGAACGTCAGAACTTGTTTAACCAACGCACGTGAACAATTGAAAGGACTGCTGAAAGAATTTATCACTTAATTTTATCAAGACCTAACAAATTACAGGGTCTTAAGTATCTAATATATTAGATGGTAAACGGATTTAGCGGATGAAACTGATTAAGCGGAAATATCCTTAAATCAGCCGTATCTGTTTAATCAGTTTACTAAAAGGGGTTTTTATGGAATGCGCTAAAACGAGAGAACTAATCGGCCCGTATCTGGATAACGAATTATCGGCAGATGAATTAAGCCGGGTTAAGACCCATCTGGCCGACTGCGCGGACTGCCGCCGGGAACTGGCCGAACTGGAGCAGGTCAAAGGGCTGGTCAGGTCACTGCCCCGCCACCCTGCGTCCAAGGCGCTGATTGAACGGATGGAGCAATTCAACAAACCCGTTCAAACAAGTTTCTTGCTGCGTTATCGCCCCGCCATAAGTGGCGGGACTCCGCCGATGCTTCGCTGGTTGATTCCGTCTATCGCCACGGCCGCCGCGGCGGTGCTGGTAGTTTATGTTTCAATAATCAGTCTGCCGCACTATCAAAACAAGACAGCCAAGCCGCCCGCGTCAGAAGTGGCGGAGATAGCGCCAGCCGCACCGCCGGCTAAACCAGCACCGGAGGAAACCATAGGGTTGGAATACGATAAGTTAAGCAAAGATGGTGCAGAAGGTCGGATAGCAAAGAAAGGCGGCGACATAGAAACGGCTCCGAATGACTCTATCGCGAACGCACCGGAAGAGATGCGGCATAAGGAAACCAGGGCCGGTAAGGGCGGCAGATGGGACGAAGGCGCCGCAGAACAGGGATTGCGTCAACAAGAAGTATTGGATGATAAGTCAACCGTTAAATCTCAGACCGCGATAGCACCCAAGGTTACCCAGCGTGAGGAGAAGAAGGAAAGCGAAAAGGAGGAATATGCCGACGAAACAGCAGGTAATATGCAGTTTGGCGCCAAGCAGAAGGCATTAGACCAGATAAAGGAGACGTCGCCACAACCAGCTGCGATAACACAGGGAAAAAGTATGGCTCTGGCTAAAAACGAGTTGGCGGCAAAGAGCCCTGAAAAGAAAGCAATGCGGTCACTCAAAACAGCAGATACGGTCGTCTGGCAGACCGGCCCGCTGTCGGACATAATCAAACAGACAAATACATCTAAGAAACTGGTGCTGGCATATCTCTATTTCCCTCCCAACGACTATGACAAAATACCTATACAGTATGACCAGGAGCAGGCATTATTCGCCAGGATATTCGTGCCCATGGCTGAAGAGTCAACCGCGCTCACTGCAGAGTTAGCAAAGACAGTTACACAAAGCAGGATGAAGGCAGGCCGGATTACCGACCCGCAACTGGCTGAACTGTTTGATGAGTATAAACTTCCCTATTCCACCCAATGCCTGGTTCTTGATTACTACGGCAACCTGATTCAGGTCGTATCCAGTCCGTTCAGCGCCGATAACATCACCGCCGCGCTTGATGCGGCCGCAGGGAAAGTCAGCGGCATTGAAACCGTCCTTAACAAATCATATAACAAGGCCGAAGAATTCGGTAAGTCCGGCAAGACGCCAGAGCAAATCCGGGTCCTCCAACAAATCGGCAATATGCCCTATCGGGGGTATCCGCCCATTACCAACGCCCAGAATACGCTGAACGCCCTCAACCAACAGGCAATCACCCGGCAGAATAATATTATGCAAAATCGCCAGCAACTAAGCCGGGCAACACAGGACAAGGAGGCCGACAGCGTGGTAAAGGAACTGGAAGACATCGCCCGTGACTACAAAGGACTGCCGGCCGAAAAGGAGGCGCAGGAAAATATCAAACGGGTCAGGCAGAGCCAGACGCCGACTAATAAGTGAGCCACAGAATACACGAATTAGCACTAATTCCTGAACTCTTGCGAAATGGGAGAAAACTTGATTTTAACTTCATTTAGGGTATTATGAAAACAGAGGGGGGTAGAAAGGATATTATCATGAATATGCCGATAACCGAGATACCCTCCAGTATTAACCGATATTGTGCGCAGT
>JACQXL010000214.1 GCA_016208805.1 Planctomycetota bacterium
ATTGGAATTTGGAATTTAGAAGTCGGGATATGTGCCTGTTGGCACGAAATATGCGATGCTCGTGATGACGCACGCGGGCGCCAGTCCGATTCTCTACGGCTACAAGGCGCAGTTCTATGCCAAGCCGACAATTGACCCGGCCCCGCTCTACCGACTGGACACGGCGGCCAAGGACTTCACTAATTATCTGAACGTGCTGATACCATTAGATGCAAACAGGAAGTTTATGACATCGGTATACAGAGATGGCGTGACCACCGCGGCTGAAATCTACTTAATGGGTTACATTCGTTAAATTGCTGACACACCACGCCCCGACACTGCGTGTCGGGGCACCCCTCTCAAGAGGGGAATGTCCGCCGAAGTCCCCTCTACCAAGAGGGGATTTAGGGGTGTGTGGGCGTAACTACCGCGGCGGAACTTTACCTGATGGGGTATGTCCGATGAGATACACGATGCGGGATACGAGATGCGCGTATCGTGTATCCCGTATCCCGTATCCCGTATCTTTGTGGTTAGATTGTCCTATTAACCGCGTGGGCAATTTTTGAAAGGTCGGTCATCAGGCGGCTGAACTCTATTGGCGTGATGCTCTGGAAACCGTCGCTGAGCGCCTTGTCCGGATTGGTGTGCACTTCAATAATCAGTCCGTCCGCCCCGGCCGCAATGGATGCCTTTGACACCGCCGCCACCAGACTACGGATACCGGTGGCGTGGCTGGGGTCGACGATTACCGGCAGGTGCGTCATCTGTTTCAGGAGCGGCACGGCCGAGATGTCCAACGTGTTCCGTGTATATTTCTCAAATGTCCGGATACCCCGCTCGCATAAAATGACATTGGGATTGCCCTGCGCCAGGATATATTCGGCCGACATCAACAGTTCCTCCAGCGTTGACATCATCCCGCGCTTGAGCAGGACCGGTTTCCTGGTCTTGCCGACCTCTTCCAGCAGCGCGTAGTTCTGCATATTACGCGCGCCAATCTGGAGGATATCGGCATAGCGGCTGACCAGTCCGACACCGGATGAACTAATCACCTCGGTCACGACCGGCAGACCGGTTTGCTGGCGCACGGCGGCGAGTATTTTAAGACCTTCCTCTTTGAGTCCCTGGAAGGAATAAGGCGAGGTCCTGGGCTTGAACGCCCCGCCGCGCAGGACAGTTGCGCCGGCCTTTTTCACGGCCCGGGCAATCCCCAAGACCTGCGGGTAACTCTCCACCGCGCAAGGACCGGCCATCACCACCACCTTCCGGCCGCCCAGGACCGTATGGCCGGCCTTTACCTGCGTATCCGCGGACTTGTATTCGCGGCCGGTCAGTTTGAAGGGCTTGGTGGTCCGGCTCAAGGCCGCGATACCGCCCAACCGCCGGAACGGCAGTTTCAGTATTGCCTGCTCATCACCGATGACGCCGATATGCGTGACGCCGTCCGATTTGGAGATATTCGGAATATAGCCGGATTTCTCTATCAGGTTGATGATACCGGATATCTGCTTAACGGCGATATGCGGCTTTAGTTTTATTACTATCATATTATTTTACCAAGCCACAGATTACACGGATACTATTATCTGCGTGTATCAGCGAAAATCTGCGTACTATTTATACCAAACTGGCTCTCAACTTGGCAAAGAATTTCTGCGCCTCATCGTAATCCCTGTCCTTAATAATGTGTTTAAGTAATTCCAGTCGCGAGTTTATCTTTTCCAGTTGCGCCAGCGAGTGCGGATTAAACAACACCTCGGCCAGCAGGAAATCGTCTTCGCCCAATAAACCCTGAGCAATCTTGCGATGCCGGGCAAAGGTCGTGCCCGGAACGACCTTCCGGTCCAGGCAGGCAGCAAAGACTATGGATGAAGTAAACGGGAGCGTCAGCGAATACGCCATCAGGTTATCGTGTTCCGCAAACGAACATTCGGTAATATGCAAACTATATCTGCCGAAGAACGTTCTGAAGAAGGAAGCGGCGGCCTTGTCGGATTCGCTGATAATTATCGCATTCTCGTATTTAAGGGCATCCATCCGGGCAAAGGTCGGGCCGAACATCGGGTGGACCGAGCCGAACCGGAACCCGCTCTTTTGATAATATTGCGGCAGTTCGCCTTTGATTGACGCGACATCAGTAATAATGCAATCCGCCGGCAGGTGCGGCTTGACCTGCTCAAAGGCGGTGATGATATTCTGGAGGTTGACGGCATTGACCAGCATCTGGGGCTTGAAGTCTTTCAGCTGGATAACTTCCCGAAGCACTCGGACATTGGCGGCATTGTGGGTCTTGCCACAGTCAATATCATAGACCGCGACCTCGTTCTCGGCAGCCAGCGCGCCGGCCAGCCACGAACCCATCTTGCCAAAACCTATAACCGCAATTCTCATTGTGCCACCTCTCTGCCCCGAATAAGTGGCGCCCCCGGCGGGGTAAACTCCGCGCCATGGCGCCCTTATGGCGCTCATACGGGACTGTCTGTGGACTTGTAACAACCCAGTAACTTGAACATCACGGACTTCTGTTTCGCCTCTGCCAGCGCTCGGACGACTTTCTGGTCGCGGTCCGAGCCCTGGAAATCAAGGAAGAATGCGTATTTACCTGGGTCAGTACGTATCGGCCTTGATTCTATCCGGGTCAGATTGATGCCTGCGTCTGAAAATATCTTCAACACGGCAAAGAGCGTGCCGGCCTCGTGCTTGGTGGAAAAGACGATGGAACATTTGTTACCTGACTCTTTAGCCGACTCATTTGCTAGGACAAGGAAACGGGTGAAATTTGATTTATCGTCTTCTATTTCGTCCTTGATTATTTCCAAGTCATAAAGTTCAGCGCAGTGCCTGCTGGCGATAGCGGCCACGGCTTTGGGCCGTGTCTCCGAAATCATCTTGGCCGCGCCGGCCGTATCGTAAAACGGCACCGGCTCCAAGTTATTACGGGACAAAAACCCCCGGCACTGGGCCAGCGCCTGCGGGTGCGAATAGACCGCCTTTATCTCGCGATAATCGGTTTCGGGCAACGACAGCAGTGAATGATGTATCGGCAGTTTTACCTCGGCCACTATCTTTAGTTCGGTGCCGACCAGCAAATCGTTCACCTCAGTCACCGCGCCTTCCAGCGAGTTCTC
>JACQXL010000070.1 GCA_016208805.1 Planctomycetota bacterium
AATCGTTTTATATCCCCCTTAGTCAACGCAAATACATATCTTTCTTTTGGCATATAGCCGATTCTCCTTTCTACCGAGGCTTTTACCCCGATATAAGTTAAATCGGCTTTTTACTTAAGAAACTTTATCGTTTTGGCATAGCCGGAGAGCAGTGGCGGCCGTTGAATACAAGTCCTGTTTCACCGCAGAGGCGCAGAGGTCGCGGAGAAATCTGTGTTAATCTGTGTAATCTGTGGTTACAGGTGGAAGGGAGGTGATAGATATGTTTAACAAGAAGTTTGAGGTCAAACTCTATGTGCCGGCAACCTGGGAAGTGGCCGGCGATATGCCCGACCGCTGGGCCGAAGGATTAAAGCGTGCCGCCGAGGTGATGAATGACCGCCGCCAGGCCAAATTGCCTGATGACGGAACCTTTATCCTGAGGATGGCCACGCCGGCTAATGAGGGTTACAGCCCTTATGTGCCGTCTGGATTTATGTCCAGGAGCGAACGCTCGGCCGAGGGCATCCGCGGCACCCATGCGGCCAACATTAACCAGTCCTTTAACCGATGGAACGATAACCTGAACCGTGCGTTTGCCACGGTGGATGGTGTCGTAGCCAAGGAGTTTAAGGCAAAGGTTGATGCGGCCAAGGACCGGTGGGCAATACGGATTGCGGACAAGGCGCTGCGTTTCACGGGTGACCGGATTCGCGGACGCTCTGTCGCGCCGATTGCTTCGTTCTACCTGGTCGGCGATAAAAGGGCCAGCGGCTGGATTCGGGAGGCCGATACAGCCGACGGCGCGCCCTATAATATCGCGCGGGATTGGGAACGCACCGCGGTCAAGGCGGCTATCCAGCAGAAGATTATCCAGGGTGGGGTGATGATCACCAACCAGGGATATAAGACTGCGGCTATGGACGCTGAGAACGCGGTCAATACCACGTTGCTGAACGGCTTGCGGGATACGGCTAAGTGCGATGCCTTCGTGACTACGCCGGCATCCGACAAGTGTTTCTGCGTGTGGGCATTGGACGGTTCGGGCTTGCTTTACCTGCACATACAGGTTGGACTGACCGTCTGAGCAACGGTTAAGGGGAACAGGGCGGACTGCAGCCGCCCTTGTTTCTTTTGGTAACATTTAGACAATATTATGATTGAATATACCCGATATACGGCAAATACCGATAGTCCTCCTGATAGTCTATGCCATAGCCGACCACGAATTTGTCCGGTATCCGGAATCCGCAGTAGTCTATCTTGACCTTGACCTTCCTGCGAGATGGTTTGTCTAACAGGGCGCATAGACGCACTGTCCGCGGTTTCAGGCGCTTCAGTCTGGCTTTGAGGTATTTGGTGGTTAGTCCGGTGTCTATGATGTCATCCACGATAATCACGTCCCGGCCATTGAGCGACCTTTTGATATTGGCCGGCAGGTCTATGACTATCTTGACTTTGCCGGATGAGACCGTCCGGTTGCCGTAACTGGATAGTTTGATGAAATGGCATTCTGACGGTATGGTCAATTGGCGCATCAGGTCGGCCGTAAACACAAACGCCCCGTTTAGAATGCTAATCAGGATGGGCCGCTTGCCGGGATAGTCTTTGGAGATTCTCACGGCAAGCCGTTTCACTGTCTTATTTATACGGGATTGAGGGATTAATACTCGCGGTATTTTTCCCCGCAATAAATAACGGGACTCCCCCGATGTCGCTCCGCTCATCGGGACAGGCGTTGCGGCTCCGCCCTTACGGGATTTAACATTATATGTAGATACTGTAAGTATTTGTGGCATTGTGGTTAGATTGAAGAGGATCGCCAGAGCCGTTTATGCAGTTTCTTGATGGTCTGGTTGAGAATCTGGCGGACATATTCCCGCGAGCACCTGAACCGTTTACCGATATGCTCAAGGGTGCAAAGCCGTTTGGTGCCGGCGGCCGGGCCTTCCAGCCCGTAGCGCATCTTGAGGATTTTTGCCTCTTTCTCGTCTATGTGCGAGATGACTTCCTTGATTAAATCTATATCGGCTTTTTCCAGGATGTCCGCATCTATGGGTTTAAGGGCTTCATCCGGGATGGTGCTGCCGGCCGAGTCACGGATGAGGTCAATACTGGCTATCTTGTTCTCATGACTGGCCCGGAGCGCCCGTTTGAACATCTTGACCCGGTGACGGGATACGTTCATCAGTTTAATCACTTCATAATGCTCCGGCAGGCGGCCGAGTTTCTGGGTGAGTTTGGCTGAGACGGTCTTCCATTTGGCAATCATCTCCACCACATGGGCCGGGATATGGACCGTTTTGGCCGAGTCATCTATTGCCCGCCGGATGGCCTGGCGTATCCACCAACCCGCATAAGTGCTGAACCGGTAGTTCAGGCGCGGGTTGAAGAGTTCCACGGCTTTTAACAGCCCTAAATTGCCTTCCTCAATCAGGTCGGCCAGGACCAGTCCGCGGTTCTGGAATGTCTTGGCGATATGGATAACTAGCCGGAGATTGGCCCGAATCAGCCGGTCGCGCGCCTGGCGGCCCATCCGGCCGCCTTTCCTTATCAGGCGAGCGTATTCCTTCTCTTCTGCCGCCGTCAATAACTGGACTTTGCCGGCTTCCTTAAGATAGAATTCTAATTCAGAGCCCTTTTTCATACAAGCCACAGATTACACAGATTTATCCGATTAATCTGCTTAATCAGTTTACCGGTAGAACCCGGCAATTTGTTCCACCACGTATTCCTGCTGTGCCGGTCTCAGTTCCGGATAAATCGGGAGCGAGAGCGCTTCCTGTGTTGCCTTTTCCGATTCCGGCAGGTCGCCTTTTTTATAGCCCAGATATCGGAAACAGTCCTGCAGATGGAGCGCCAGCGGGTAATAGACCTCAGTACCAATATTTTGTTGCTTAAGGAAGTCCTTGAGCCCGTCGCGGTTCTTGGCCCTGATAGTGTATTGATGGTATATATGATTGCAGTCCGGCCTGATAGGCGGGGGAGTGACGAATCCGGACAAGTTATATTTCTTGAATAACTGGTTGTAATACTGGGCGCGTTCCTGACGCTTGGCAGTCCATTCGGTTATGTATTTGAGTTTGACCGAAAGGACGGCGGCCTGGACCGCATCCAGCCGGCTGTTACAGCCGACATACTGGTGATAATATTTCTTCTGGCCGCCGTGCAGGCGCAGTGAACGAATCATCTGGTACATCTTTTCGTCGTTGGTGACGATTAGCCCGGCATCGCCCCAGGCGCCCAGGTTCTTGGACGGGAAGAACGACAGGCATCCGAGCAGACCGAACGTGCCGGTGTTCTGTCCCTTGTATGTCGCGCCGATGGATTGGGCCGCGTCTTCTATTATTGGGATGTTGTATTTCCGGCCCAGTTCCATTATCGGTTCCAGATCGGCTGATTGGCCGTAGAGGTGGACAGGGATGATGGCCTTGACGTTCTTATGCTTTTTCAGGGCCGCGGCAATCGCGTCCGGCGAGATATTAAAGGTATCCGGTTCAATATCAGCAAAGACCGGAGTTACGCCCAGCCGGGCAATCGCGCCGGCCGTGGCAAAGAAGGTGAACGGCGTAGTGATGACTTCCATTCCTTTGGTGTCCGTATGCGCCGGATTAATCCCCAGCGCCATGAGCGAAAGCAACAGCGAATCGGAACACGAGGCCACGCCGACCGCATATTTGATGCCGATGAAACGGGCGATTTCGGCCTCAAACTTCTCCACGGCCGGGCCGAGAATAAAATGCTGGGAGTCAATTACCTCGTTGATGGCCTTCTGGACCTCCGGCTTGATTTGCTGGTACTGGGCTTTTAGGTCTAATAGGGGGATATTCATATTTCTGTAAACTGATTTAGCAGATATAACGGATTAACTACCAGTAATTTTATTTAAGCCAAATAACTCTAACTGGGTCAAGGTTTTTCGTTATCAATAAAGATGCGGTGCCAGAGTTCCAGCACCAGCAGTGACCAGAGTTGGCCCGCGTAATCCTGCCGACCACCGGTATGGGCTTCAATAAGGTTGGTTAGGGTTTCTTTGCGGAAATATCCGCGCCTGATGCTCCGGTCTGACAGGAGCGTTTCCTTGAGATACCCGGCCAGTGAGGTCCGGAACCAGTGGCCTATCGGCACGCCGAAGCCCATTTTGCGTCTGGTCAGAATCTTATCAGGCAGGAAACCTTTCAGGGCTTTCTTAAGAATATATTTTGTGGTCAGTCCTTTTGCCTTGAGATTTGACGGTATCCGGGCGGTTAATTCCACTACCTTGTGGTCAAGGAACGGCGAGCGGCCCTCCAGCGAGTTGGCCATCGTGGCAATGTCCATCTTGACCAGCAGGTCTTCAGGCAGATACGACATCATATCCGTATAAAGCAGACGGTCAATAAGGTCGTTTGCCGGGGCGTTGAGATACAGATTGGTCAGGTAGTTGCCGGCGATTATATTGCTTGCCTCTGCGGCAAACTGGGGCGAGTATAATTGCTGTTTCAATGCGGGTGGGAAGGTGGTTGACCACTTGAGGTATTTTTGCTCGTCAGGGATGCCGGCCGCATCGGTGAATCGTTTTAACTGGCTGAGCAGACTGCGCGAGTGGGCGCCCGCGCCGAGCAGTTTTAATATTTTGTTCGCTACTCTGCCGGTAGTGTTAAAGAAGGGCAGATGGGTAAATTTGTGGGCCAGGTAGCGCCGATAGCCGGCGAAGTTTTCGTCACCGCCGTCGCCGTTCAGCGCCACGGTCACATATTTGCGCGTCTGCTGTGCGACATAATAGGTTGGCAGCATTGAGGAATCCGCATAGGGTTCGTTGTAATGCCAGACAAGTTTGGGCAGAATTGCTATTGCGTCCGGCTTGACGATGAATTCATAGTGCTCGGTCTTGAAACGGTCGGCCACCAGCCGGGCGTAGGCCAGTTCGGAATAATCCTTCTCGTCAAATCCGATGGAGAATGTCTTGACCGGTTTGGCCAGATGCTTTGCCATCAGTCCGACCACGGCCGATGAATCAATGCCGCCGGAAAGCAACGCGCCCAACGCCACATCGCTGACCAGCCGGATGCGGGTGGCTTCATCCAGCGTATCCATAATTTGCCGGCAGTATTCCGGTTCGGTGAGTTGTAGTTTCTTGCGGTAGTCAAGATTCCAATAGCGCTGGATATTGACGCTGCCTTTGCTGTCCGCAAGCAGGAAATTGGCCGGCGGGAGTTTGTGGATGCCGTTAAAGATAGTCATCGGCGCCGGGATGTATGAATAGGTCAGGTAATAATCTATGGCGTTTCTGTCCAGTTCCCGTTTTATTTCCGGGTTTTCCAATATGGCGTTCAGTTCGGAGGCGAAGATGAGGTATTGGCCGGTGTGCACGTAAAGGAGCGGTTTCTTGCCCAGCCGGTCGCGGGCCAGGAATAACTGCTGTTTATTGCCGTCCCAGATGGCGATGGCGAACATCCCGCACAGGTATCTCAGGCAGTCCGTGCCGTGGTCTTCGTAGAGGTGGATGATTACCTCGGTATCAGTTTTAGTGTAAAAGTGATGCCCTTTCCTGGCCAGTTCCTGGCGTAGTTCCTGGAAGTTATATATTTCGCCGTTAAAGACTATCCAGATGGATTTATTCTCGTTATGGATGGGCTGGTCGCCGGTCTGGAGGTCTATTATGGAGAGGCGGCGGATACCCAAGCCGACGGAAGGCGAATTCGGATTTCGGAATTCGGATTTCGGATTTACGTAAATGCCTTCGCTATCCGGCCCGCGGTGGCGGATAGTCTCGCACATCCGGTGGATTAACCCTTCGTCAACCGGCGCGCCGTTGAAATTAAATCTGCCGCAAATTCCGCACATAGCTTATTTTATCAGCGAGATAATCTTATCAATCCTGTGTTTGTAAGTATGGCTGGCCATTATGTAGTCATAGGTTTCGTCAACCATTTTCGCGCGATAACGGGTGTGCCTGAATTTATTAAGCACTTCTTTGATATTGGAGAAATCTCTGTTCAAGGC
>JACQXL010000223.1 GCA_016208805.1 Planctomycetota bacterium
CCCTGAGCCGTTGGTAGATAGCCCCGTAACCGTTGACAGGATACCCCTGAGCCGTTCAGCCCTACAGCCGCAACGGTGGGCGGATAACTCCTGAACCGTTCCCGGATACCCCCTGTTATGCCCAGGAAAGTAGGGGCGGGGGTATCGGGGGATATACCATAGGGTATGGCCACCCCCTCTCCCGTTAAAAACCGCCTCCAAGTGGACGATTTGTGCATAATTGCAGTATGTCCTAAAGGAGAATCGGCCATACTACCTTTAGGGAGGTGGAATTAAACCGGGATTTTGACGCCTAAAATTTGACTTTTGGGTGGCAAAGATAAAATTACGGTTGACAGTCAAGCCCAAATTTAACATTGAGATTAGGTTTATTTGTTAGTCTTTGACAGTTTACGCAGGGTGGCCTGTTCCCTGAGTTGTTCGGTGTGCGGCCGGGCCGGGAAGCCGGAGACCATCGCGCCGGGCGGGACGTCTTTCATCACGCCGGACTTGGCCGTGACAACGGCGTTATCGCCCACCCTGATATGGCCGTCCACGCCGCTCTGGCCGGCCAGAATCACGTTCTTGCCGATTTTGGCGCTGCCGGCAATGCCGACCTGCGCCACCAGGACCGAGTTCTCACCGATTTCCACATTATGCGCAATATGCACCAGGTTATCTATCTTGGTGCCTCTGCGGATAATGGTCTTGTCAAACCGGGCGCGGTCAATGGCCACATTGGCGCCAATCTCTACATCGTCTTCTATCACCACCGTGCCCAGTTGCGGTATCTTGTGCCGAACCCCTTTGACCCCGCCATAAGCGGCGGGATCTCCACCGACCACGACATAGCCGAAGCCGTCCGAGCCAATCACCGTGCCGCTGTGGATAATCACATTGCGGCCGATGACCGTCTTTTCACGTATCACCACATTGGGATAAAGGATACAGTTTTGGCCGAGCGTTGAGCCCTGGCCGATATAGACATTGGGGTAGATGACGGTGTTATCGCCGATAGATGCGCCGTCTTCTATCACCACAAATGGCTGGATAGCCACATTCTTTCCGAGTTTGACCTTTTTGCCGATGACGGCTTTTTTATCCACGCCCTTTTTGGGCCGGACGGTATCGGGCTTGAAATATTCGGCCACCTTGATGAATGCCAAATCCGGATTGGCCACGGTAATCAGAATTAGGTCGACGCGTAAATGGGGTAATTCTTTTATGAACGACTCACCGACTAAGACCGCCGAGGCCCGGGTGGTTGCCAGGAACGGCAGATATTTGGTATTGGAAAGGAAGGTGATATCGCCGGCCTGCGCCTCTTTGAGACCGGAAATGCTGGTAATGACTGTATCCTTATCACCTGAAATGATTTTGCCGGATAGCAGTTGGGCCAGTTTGGCAACAGTAACCATTTTTTAGTAAACTGATTAAACGGATTGAACGGATATTTTCAGTTTAATCCGCTAAATCCGCTTACTTCACTCTCGGTTGAGCAATTTGATGATTGCCTCGGTGATATCCAGGGATTTATGGTGATAAAGCACGGCCCGAAGGTTAATCTTTTCGGTGGAATCCTCAGTTTCGGTCTCGGATATCATCGGCTCGGTCTTGAAGACCAGGGCATAGTTATTTTCCTGGGCATAGATACCGATTGCCTCGCGGATGTCCTTGTAGAGTTTGGCGGTCTGCTCATCCACCTTGGATTTGATGAATTTGTTCCAACTCTTGACGCGGTATTCCCGTTCGGCCTTGAGCCGTTCCAGTTCCTGTTCATTTTCACGGCGGAGGTTGCTGGTAGCATCCAACTGGCCAATCTCATCCAACAGAGTTTTAATCTTGTCCTCAAGAGCGCCAATCGCCCTCATCTCTTTGTCCTTATCCTTCTGGAGACGTTCTTCATATTCTTTAGTCTTTTTATATTTCTGGAAGACATCCTGGATATTGACCACGCCGATTTTGAGTTCCGTTAGCGGTGCCGGATTACCAGTAGGGGCAGTCGCCCTGGACGGTTCAGGTTTAGGTGGCGGAGTCTCGTCCGCCCCGACGCTCCGGTCGGGACTCCGCGGCGGCTCCGCTGGTTTGGGTTCCACCGCGGTGGGCGGCGTGGGCGTGACCGGTTTCTCCGTAGCCGGCGGCGATGTCTCGTCCTGCGCCATATTGTAGGACAGACATCCAAATGCTACCAATGATAAAACCGTTATTCCTATCAACCATTTTTTCATATTCAACTCCTTTTTAGGTTACGAGTTACGTATGTCGCCCCAATGTCATTCCCGTGTAAACGGGAATCCAGGACGTCCAAGTGCTTCTGGATTCCTGCTTCCGCAGGAATGACACATTGGAAGGCTGTCCCGAATGGCACATACTTAAGGGGTAAACATCCCCTTATTGTCATTCTGACCCCGCCTGGGCGGGGGAAGAATCTCATTCCAAGCACAAATAGAGACCCTTCGCTACGCTCAGGGTGACATTTTGGGATTAAGTATGTGCCATTCAAATCTGTCCCTCAAAACCCCATTCCGATATCCAACTGCAGACGCTGGGTATCGTCATCGGGCTCCTGTTTAATCGGGTAAGCCGCACTCAACGATACCGGTATCATTCCTAACATAAACCTGAGGCCGAAGCCGGCAGATGACCGGGTAGTATCCCAGGTCATCCGGCTTATCGTATCGGTAACGTTGCCCAGGTCATAAAACAGGACAAACTTGATAATATCCATCGGCCGGCCGGCCGCTATTTCCTCGCTGTAAAGCGGGTAGGTGATTTCGTTATTAACGACGGCCAGGACCTTGCCGCCGACCGGCACGCCGTCTTCCTTGGGGCTGATACTGCGGAAATCAAAACCACGGACGCTGTCAAACCCGCCGGCATAGAGCCGTTCAAACGAAGGCACCTCAACCGAATCGCCGAATTCCTTGATGCGCGCTAATTTGGTATTAAAGTTGAAGATTATCTTTTTGTTGTCGGTCAGGTAATAAAGCGTCTTGTAGGCGGAAACTTTGACATTGGAGCGGATGAAGTCAAAATCGCCGCCCAGGCCGCCGCCGGCCGATTCGCCGGTCACCCGCCAGAGATAGCCGCGGGAAGGCATCAGCCAACTGTCGCGCCTGTCTTCTTCTATAAAGAGACTCGTCGTCCTGAGGTAATTTCGGCCGGCCATTTCCACGATGCTGGTCGGCGCGGTTGATTCAAGGTTGGATATGCCGATACGTTCAACTCTGGGTCCGGCGCCGATTTTCCAGTTCTTGGCCAGCCGATAGGCGAGTGTAAAACTACCGCCGGTGCGGTCTTCATCATATTCCAGCCAGGAGCGTTCAAACGAGGAATAGCGCACGCTCAATTCTATGGGCTTGTTCATCAGGTACGGCTCAACGAAGTTGATGCCGGTCTGGCTGGTCTCAATGCCGGGTTGCCAGAAAAGCCGCAAGGACTGCCCGCCGCCGGCAAAGGCCTTACTGCTGAAGAAATCCTCAAAGCTACGCGGGGTGCGGCTGAGGTCAAAATTGGACTGCTGGTATTCCAGGATGCCGCCGAAGCCGTAGTTGGAACTATAACCACCACCCAGCCGGACCATACCGGTCTGGCCTTCATCAATCATCAGATGTAAATTCTTGGTATCCGGCTTGGAGCCGGGCTCAATATCAAAATTAAGCCCCTGGAAATAGCGGGTGGATGCGATATGGTCAAGCGAGGTCTGTATGGCGCCGTGGTCCATCAGGTCGCCCGGATGGATGACCATCTCGCGGCGGATGACCTTGTCGCGGGTCTTGGCGTTGCCGCTAATCTTGATTTTCTCCAGATAACTGGCCGTGCCTTCCACCAGCGCATAGGTCAGATCAACCTCGCCGCTGGCTGGAATAAAATGGGTGCGCACATCTATGTTGCAGTCAATATAGCCGGACTTGCCGTAGATATTTTTGATAGTCCGCAGGTCGCCGGCGATGGTTTTAACCTGATACGAGTCCTTTTCCTTCACTTTCAGTTTGCCGGCGATATCGGCCGTGGGCACCACGGTGTTGCCGGTCACGGCTAATTTCCGGATTACATAACACCGGCCTTCGTCAATATGGATGGTAATATTGACCCGGCTACGCGGCTCGTTGAACCGGACATCCTCTACAAAGACATCCACATCCAGCCAACCGTCGTTGCGGTAGAATGTCTTGATGCGCTCCAGGTCAAGATACAACTCTTTCTCGCGGTAGGGGCTGGAAGTAAGCCAGCCGTTGGTCTGGGTATTCATCAACGCCAGGAGCGGGTGTTTGTTGAATATCAGGACGACCTTGTAGGGCGGGAACGCCTTATCGCCATTAAAGGTTATCTCGTCCACGGTCACACGCGGGCCTTCGCGGACGATATAGGTGACGATTTTCCCTTTGGCGCCTTCGTCAATCCGGTTATTGACCTCAACGAAATGGTAACCCTTATCCAGATATTTTTCCTTGATAACGTTCATATCATATTTAAGCGCGGCCCGGTCCAGCGGGCCGTCCACCTTCAGTTTGATGTTCTGTTCCACCTCGCGGTAAGAAAAGGCCTTAAACCCCTCATAGTTAATGGTTTGGATATGTTCGGTCTCTTCCACGGTCAGGATAATCTTGATGCCATCTTTTGCCGGCTCGGTGGACCAGTTAATCTTGGAGAAGAAACCGCTTTCGGAAAGCCGTTTGACATCATCTTCCAGGAGTTTCTGGGAATAGGCGTCTCCTTTGCGGGACTGCATCTTGGAAAGAATCGCCTGCGGGTTAAGGTTCTTCAGACCGATGATTTCTATTCCGGCGACCGGTTGTTCGGGCGGTTTTTCTGCCGCCTTCTCCGGCGCCGGCTCTTTTGCATCTGCTGGTTTATCCTGGTTTTCACCTGAAGACGCGGGTTTGAGTTTCTCAATCTCTGCGGCCGGCGGGTCGCCACACCAGCCGGTGGAAACCAGACTACCGGCAAATAATAGCGCAACTAAAAATATGCTTAAATTATTCTTCACTTGTTTCACCAGCCAGATTGTCAAACCTGAAATATTCTCTCAGGAATGCAACTTTGAAAGGTCCGGTCGGGCCGTTGCGTTGTTTGCCGATTATTAGTTTGCAGGTGTTATCCTCTTTGGACTCTCCGGATTCATCTTCCGTTTTAGTGCGGTAGATATTGCGGTGCAGGAGTAGAATCACATCGGCATCCTGTTCCAGGGCGCCCGATTCGCGCAGGTCTGAAATCCTCGGTTCGGTGGTATCAACTTTGAGCGCCGTGGCGCGCCGTTCGGTCTCGCGGCTCAACTGGGCCAGCGCCACAATCGGTATCTTCAACTCCTTGGCCAGCCCTTTGATGGAACTGGAAATATAGGCAATCTCGCGTTCGCGGTTAGAGGCATCCTCCCATCTCATCAATTGCAGGTAATCTATGATAACCAACTGGATATCGTGCTGGCTCTTGAGCCGGCGGACGCGGTTGCGCAGTTCAAATACGGAAAGCCCGGAAGTATCGTCAATAAATATCTTGGTCTCGTTGAAAGCGCCGCAGGCCAATAATATCCGGGAATGCTCCTCTTCGCTGATAAAACCGCCGCGCAAATCGGTGCTTTTAATCCGGCTGTGCATACAGATTAAACGCTGGACGACCTGGTTGGCCGTATCTTCAAGCGTAAAAAGGGCGACCGGTTTCTGCTGGACCAGGCCAATCTGTTCCAGCAGCAATAATGCAAAACTTGACTTGCCCATTGACGGCCGGCCGGCCACGATAATGAACTGGCTCGGCTGCATCCCGCCAATCATCCGGTCCAACACCGTCAAGCCGGTCGCCAGCCCGGTCACGCCGCCCTTGCGTTTCATAAACTCGTCAATCTGGTCGGAGACTATTTTCAGGATGCCCTTGATATCCCTTGACTCGCCCATTTCTTTCTGCTGGGCGATGTCAAGAATCATCCGTTCGGCCTCGTCCAGGAGCCGGTCGGAATCGGATTTGCCTTCCGATGCCTTGCGGAGTATCTCGTTGCAGACATTGGTAATTTCCCGGAGGACGTATTTCTCGCGGATGATATTGGCGTAATAAAGCGCATTGGATGTGGTCGGCACAGATTCAGCCAGCGCCATAATGGCTTCCACGCCGCCGATTTTATCCAGATACCCTTTTTTAAGGAGTTCATCCTTGAGCGTCACGGCGTCAAACGGCTGGCGCCGGTCATATAACGACAGCATCGTTTCAAAGATAAGATGATGGCGGGTGTCGTAGAAACTCCTGGGCTTGATAATTTCGGCAATATCGCCCAGCGGCTCGTTGTTAAGAATCAACGCCCCTAAAAGGGCCGTTTCGGCCTCGGGGTCATAGGGCTGTTGATAGTCCAAACCGAATGGCCTGACCGCACCGCCCGCGATTGTTTCTGTTGCCATATGGTTTACTCTGCGGATTCCTTGGCTTCTTTGGCTTTCTTGGATATGTTTTCCTCAACCACCCAGAGCCGGCAGGTGGCCGTGACTTCGGCCGACAGATTTAACTGAACCCGGTAAACGCCTAATTCCTTAATCGGGTCTTTGATTTCTATCATCTGCGGTTTAAGCCCGCTGACGCCCTCTTTGGCCAATGATTCCAATATCAGTTCGGGAGTAACCGAGCCGAAAAGGACGCCGTCTTCGTTAGCCCTGACTTCTATGGTGCAGGACGATTGCTCTATCTTCTGCGCAATCTGTTTCAGGTTGGACTTGAACTCCGCTTCCTGTTTAATCAGTTGCTTCTTTTCCTTTTCCAGCGCCCGTTTGCTTGCTTCAGTATTCATAGACGCTATTTTGCGCGGAAAAAGATAGTTGCGCGCATAGCCGTTGGCGACATTAACCTCATCGCCCCGTTTGCCTAATTTATCAATATCTTTCCATAACAGAACCTTCATTTTATTACCTCCTGCTAAACTGTCCCGGCATAGTCGGAATCACTTAACATACGGCATCAATGCCATAAACCGGGCCAGTTTAATCGCGTTCTGAACCATCCGCTGGTGCCCGATGCAGTTGCCGGACCGTTTGCGCGACAGAATCTTTGACTGCGGATTACAGAATTTCTGGAGGGTTATCGTATCCTTGTAATCAACCTCATTGGTCTTGTTGCGGCACATCCGGCAACGTATCCGATGTTTTATTTTCAGCGATTTGTTCTGCCTGCTATCCTGTCTATTGTAATACATTTTTTCTCCTTATTGTTGCGCTCCATCTTATCTCAAAACGGTATATCTTCTTCTGTTTCCTCGTGTTCCGGCGCTGTTTCCTCAGTGACCGGTTCTTTCTCCGCGGCCTGCCCGACCCGTCCGACCGGGTCGTCCGGGCGGGCTGCGTCATTCAGGCGAGGCGGCGCTTTATCTTCGCCCCCATCCGACCGGCCGCCGCCGATAAATCTTACATCCTGGGCCACGACCTTTATCTTAGACCGCTTCTCGCCGGTCTTGGACTGCCAGGTATCCAGTTTAAGCCGTCCTTCTACCAGGGCGCTTCGGCCCTTCTTGAGATACTGGGCGCAGTTCTCGGCCTGTTTGCGCCAGACCGTGATATCAACGAATAACACTTCTTCTTTCTGCTCGCCGGACGCCGTTTTGAATGTCCGGTTCACAGCCAGTCCGAACTTGCAGACCGGCACGCCCTGGGGTGTGTAACTCAGTTCCGGGTCACGCGTCAGGTTGCCCATCAGAAACACTTTGTTCAAGTATGCCATTGGCTACTCTCCTTTATACTTCAGCCGGAGCGGTTTTCCTGGCCTTTTCCGGCGTCGCCTGCCCGTCCGTCAGGCGGGCATCAGTTTCTTTGGCCTCCCCAGTTGAGGTGGCAATGGTTTTGGGGACGCTTTTGACCTTTAACATCAATACCCTTAAGACTGTCTCGGACAACTCGCATTCGGCATTAATCTTGGCGATGCTGTCTGTCGGCGCTTCCAGATACATCAGGATATAAGTCCCGCGTTTCTGCCGCTTAATCGTGTAGGCCAACGACCGCTCGGTCCATTTGGTCTCTTTCAAGACTTTAACATTGTGTTTATTCAGGATGTTAGCGATGTGCTCCCGCACTTTGTTGTAGTTACTCGCCGCCTGGACCGGGTCAACCAGAAACATTGCCTCGTAAATATTCGCCACTTTTTTCCTCCTTAATCCCGACACTTCGTGTCGGGATAAGAGCCAGTAACGGTCCCCCGCTCTTTGCGTCCCAAAGAGCGGGGTCCCTAACCGGCTCTAATTAAACTTGTTCATACACTTTTCTATGCCGTCGGCAATCCAGCACCGGACTGCCTCAATGGCATTGGTTATCACTTTCCTGTTTAACTTCTCTTCGGCCGCCGTAAAGTTATCCAGGACAAACTCGGCTGCATCGCCCACCGGCTCGGCCGACCCGGTGCCGATTCGCAATCTGGGGAAATTATTGTTCCCCAGCAGATTTATGACCGACTCCAGTCCTTTCTGTCCGCCGCTGGAGCCCAGCCGCCGGACTCTGATTTTGCCGTGCGGCAACTGGATGTCATCGCAGACGACCAGAACATTTTCCAGCGGCTCCTGGCTCCGTTCCACAATATCCCGGGCCGCTTCGCCGGATGAGTTCATATAGGTCATCGGCTTAACCAGCATTATCTCCTTGCTGTCAATCCGCCCCTGACCGATATAAGCCCGGGCCGGTAATTTCTTCTGTTTTAACCCAATCCCTTCCTTTTCTGCTAACGCATCAATAATCCTGAACCCGATATTATGCCTGGTCCTGGCATATTTTGTGCCCGGGTTGCCCAGGCCGATAATAATCTTCACTTCTTTTCTTCTTTGCCGCCTGCTTTAGGCGGCTGGGCAGCGGCGGCCGGTTTCTTTTCTGCCTCCGGTTTGGCCGCGGCCTTCTCGGCGCCCTTGCCTTTTTCCTTCTCTTCGCCTTCAGCGGCTTCCTTCTTGGCAGTAAGCACTTCCGGTTCAGCCAGTGCCACGCCCTCGGCCGGCGTCGGCGCCACTACTTCTTCCTTGGGCATATGCACGCCCGCCACGACCACCTCGCCGTCAACCGTGGCCGTCACGCCTTTGGGCAGTTTGACATCCTTTACCCGGACCAGGTCGCCGATACCCAGAGGGGCCACATCAACCTCAATCTTGGCCGGTATCTCGGTCGGCAGGCATTTGATGTTCAGGTTTCTCAGGTTTTGTTCCAGCACGCCGCCTTCAATAATACCTTTGGGATGACCCTTCAATACGATTTCCACCGACAGGGTCATCATCTCGTCCATCGCCACGCGGGTGAAATCAATATGGACCAGTGACTCGGTCAGCGAGTCGTACTTAACATCCTTCACGAACACCTGCTCGGTCTTATCGGCCAGCGCCAGTTTAACCAGCCGGTGACGCTGGCTGATGAGTTTGGTCGCCTCTTTCAGGCCAACGCTCAGCATCACCGGGTTTTCCTTATGCCCGTAAAGCACGGCCGGGATGGCGCCCTGTTTACGCATCCGGCGGCAGTGTTTGCTCCCCTTCTTATCCCGTAATTCGGCTTTAAGCGTCATAGATTCCATAATCTTCCTCTTCTATAGTAAACTGATTGAACGGATTTATCTGTTATATCCGCTTAATCCGTTTACCGGTTACACAAACAGCGAACTGACCGATTCGCTGTTATGAATCCGTCTTATCGCTTCCCCGACCAATTCCGTTACGGTCAGTATCCGGACTATTTTATTATTTGTTTTACTCTGGTCAAGAGAAATAGTATCTGTAAAAACCGCTTCCTTGAATTTGGCCCTGATTAGTTTTTCCACGGCGTTGCCGCACAGGACCGGGTGGGTGGCGCAGATATAGATATCCCTGGCGCCGTGTTCCCGGAGCACGGTGGCGGCTTCGGAGATGCTGGTGCCGGTTGAGACCATATCGTCCACCATCAGGACATTCTTGCCCCTGATTTCGCCGATGATATGGACGGCCTCGGTCTGTTCCGGTCCGGTGCGCCGTTTATCAACGATGGCCAGGTCGCAATTAAGGTTCTTGGCGTAGGCCCGTGCCATCTTGATGCCGCCCACATCCGGGCTGACCACAATCAGGTTGGACATTTTCTTGCGCTGGAAATAATCCAGCATCACCGGCGAGGCATAGATGTGGTCAACCGGTATGTCAAAGAACCCCTGTATCTGCGCGGCGTGCAAATCAATGGTCAGAATCCGGTCCGCGCCGGCCACGGTCAGCAGGTTGGCCACCAGTTTGGCCGTAATCGGCACCCGGCCCTCGGCCTTGCGGTCCTGGCGGGCGTAGCCGAAATAAGGTATCACCGCGGTCACCCGCTCGGCCGAGGCGCGCTTGAGGCAGTCTATCATAATCAGTAATTCCACCAGATGCTCGTTCACCGGCGGGCAAACGGACTGGATGATAAAAGCATCCGAGCCGCGCACGTCTTCGTTAATCTTAAGATTGATTTCGCCGTCCGGGAACCGGCTGATATTAATATTGCCTTTGGTAATACATAGTTTGGCGCAGACCTTGTCGGCAAACTCAGCGCTGGCTGTGCCGGCAAAAACCTGTAACCGCTCTCGTCGTCCCATAATCTTCTTCACCACAAAGACACAAAGAACACAAAGTGACTATTGTCACCCTGAGCGGGCGAAGGGTCTCATAAATAATTAGATTCTTCGCCTATGGCTCAGAATGACATCTTTGCAACCCCTGCGGTGCTCCTTTCTGCGTTTATCTGCGTTTATCTTTGGTTCCTTTTCCCTTCTTTAGCGGCACCGCCGGTATCCCAACCACGGTGGTATTATCCGGCACGTTCTTGCCCTTGGGCACGACCGCGCCGGCGCCGGTCTCGGCGTTCTTGCCCATCTTCACCGGCGCGACCAGAATCGTCCCGCTGCCGGTTGACGCGCCGTCCTCTATCACGGTCTGGTGTTTCTTCTTGCCGTCGTAATTGGCCGTAATCGTGCCGGCGCCGATATTGACATCATCGCCGATAATCGCATCGCCCAGATAACTCAGGTGCTTGGCCTTTGAATGCCGGCCTAAATGGGTCTTCTTGGTCTCGGTGAAATTACCAACCTCGGCATAATCGGCCAGGACGGTGCCGCTACGCAGGTGGCTGAACGGCCCGACCTCGCAGTTCTTACCGATTACTACTCCTGAATTAATCACCGTGAACGGATAAATCACCGTATCACGCCCGATGGACACATCGGTCTCTATATAAGTATTGGCCGGGTAAACAATCGTCACGCCCTTGCGCATCAACTCATTCATAATTCGACCGCTCATAATCTTATTGGCATTGAATAAATCATCTCTGGTATTAACGCCCAGGCACTCCTCAGGCGCGGGCGCGATATAACCGGCCACCTGTTTGCCCTCACTGGCCAGAATCTTTATCACATCGGTCAGGTAATACTCGCCGTTCTTTTTATTCGGTTTGACCCGCTTGAGCGCCCGGAATACCTCGTCCGGGTTAAAGACATAGGCGCCGGAATTAATCTCCTTGATTTCCTTCTGGCTCTTATCCGCTTCCGCATTCTCTACGATAGCGGTGACATTACCGTTTTCGTCCCTGATAATCCGGCCGTAGGCGTTGGGGTCGTCCAATACCGTGGTCAGCACGGTCGCGACCGTATCCTTATTCTCTTTATGCTTGGCGATGAACTTCCTGAGCAGTTCCGGGGTCAACAGCGGCGTATCGCCGCACAGGACCAGGAGCAGGCCGTCCCAGTCGTTCAGCATAGATTCGGTGACCGAAAGCGCATGGGCCGTGCCTCTCTGGTCGCCATGGTTAACCCAGAATACGCTCTCGCCCTTGAATGCATCTTCCACCTCGTCGGACTGATAGCCGACCACGGCGTAGATGGACTCAACGCCGACGGCCTGCAAAGACCGGATGACATAATGAAGTAACGGCTTCCCGCAGACGGTATGGAGCACCTTGACCTTATCCGAGACCATCCGGGTACCCTTACCGGCGGCCAGAACTACAGCGGCAATCTTGTCCATAGGATTGGATAATAGACCATAACCAGATTAAAGAGTCAAGGAATTAGTAAACTGATTAAATGGATTAAACTGATAATCAAATCGGCTAAATCAGCAAAATCTGATTAATCCGCTTACTAATTTTATAGTGCGGCTGTTAGAGCAAAGCGAGTTATGGTCCATCCTACAGTCTGTCCTAAAGGAGAATAGGCCATACTGCCTTTAGGGAAGGAGAATCGGCTGTACCACCTTTAGGGCAGCCGACTATAGGTGGCAGTAATTCCCCCGCTCTTTGCGTCCCAAAGAGCGGGGTCAAACTGCCAGCCTATAGTTGCAGATGCCGCAGTTGGTCCTTTGATATGATAAATCCAGACCAGTGGACATATTCCTCGGTGGGCAGGTTTTCATATTGCTCATAAGTCAACGCCAGCACAAATCCGCCTTTGACCGGCACCTTGCGATAATGCAGACCGGCAAAGAACAGGTCCATTTTCGGGATGTATCTTAAACTCCTTAAAGTCTTATAATCGTGCCAATTCTGGCGGTTGCCGACGAATCCGTCATAGGCGCTCTCGTCAACGTAGTAAACCGTTTTATCATTGCGGTATTTA
>JACQXL010000224.1 GCA_016208805.1 Planctomycetota bacterium
TCGTCCCAAATACGCATAAAACGGAGATTCTTCACGGAGTTTACCCTGAGCGTAAGTAGATTCTTCGCTTCGCTCAGAATGACAGTAAGCGAAGGGCTTCGCTCCGTTCAGAATGACAAAAGGGGCATTTCGCAAGAGTTCTGATATTTAGCTAAAGTTTTCACGATATTTTGACGATATAAATAGTGGGGAGAGATAAAGTCTCTCCGCCCTCACCTTTTACCAAGATTGGAGGTGAGTTATATGTTAGAGAGGGATGATGACAAAGACCAGAGTCATAGCGAGAAGTTTGATAACCTCAACTACGACCAGGCCGGTAAAAAACCGGCCGACCTGCCGGCCCACATCTTAAAGGGCAAAGAACAACTCCTGCCCCTGGCCCGATGCGTCCTGTGCATCCTCAGGCACAATTTCAGCAAATATGAACGTGATTTCCTGGTCGCTTTCGTGACCGCACGGGGTAACCGCGTTCAGGTTGCCGAGGCGCTCCATATCGAGCTTAAAACGGTGGACAACTACCGCACTAATATCATCAAAAAGATAAGGATTATCGCCCGTTTCCTTATCAGGATGATTAACCTGGCCCAGTAGCGGCGCACACCTCCACCACCTCCCGGTCCCTTCGCCCGCCGGGGCAGGGGACTGCCATACCATACCTGATTTTCCCGAACCCATAGGGATTTTACGGGAATACGCAAATTTTTATCTCTATATAGAATAATGGGTTATGGAATTCCATACCATTTAATTTCTCCCGAACCCATAGGTAAACCGCCCATATCATAGAGGGGAAAAGAGAGCCCCTCTGGAAGTGAGACGGTTTATGAGAAGCCACAGATTACAGCGAAGCGTCAGATTAATGCTGATTTCGGTTATTGCGTTGTGCGTCATGGGTATTGCACTATCTAACCGCAGAGGCGCAGAGGTCGCAGAGATTACTATAGTGGACTTCTCAAAGAAACCTTACGTGAATCCATATCAGTCACTATACGAAAAACTCCTTTATCCGACAGTCCGCATTAAGGCCGGTTTTGCTACCGGTTCCGGGGTAGTCATTGATGATTATATTCTAACTGCGGCGCATGTGGTCGGGGATGAAACTAGTGTAATAATAGAAACCTTTTATCCTGAACAAACTGAGATAGAAGCAACGGTTATCATTACAGATACAATCAAGGATTTGGCATTAATCAAACCATCCCGGAAACCTTCTTATTCAGCACGTCTTGCCCCAAAGAGTTATACCCCATATATATTTACACCTGTTTATACCGTGGGTTGCTCTTTGGGGTTCACGCCCAGGCCATCCGCTGGAATCATATCGGTAATAGAAAAGGATTATTGGGAGGTTTCATCACCCATTCTGCCCGGCAACTCCGGAGGTCCTGTCTATGCGCTAGTCCCGTCGGATGACGACAGCCATGCGGCATCGCGTGGCGGGAATGCCAGAACCTACGAGGTTATCGGGATTGCAGTCTGGGTGCATACTCATCAGGGGCAATTAGTAACCACCATGGCCGGGATAGTGCCTATAGGAGAAATCTACGAGTTCTTAAAAGAGTACACGGATTTAACAGATTAATCCGTTTAATCCGTTTACTGAAAGGGGGAACATCATGAAAGAGTACGGAAAATGTTGTATGTGCGGCGAGGATATCGGCCCGTATTACGGCGACGATGAGACCGATTGCCTGTGCAAGGACTGCTACAACCGCAGCCGCAGCGGAGTCACGACCGTAGCGTCGCGGCGGACACATTCCAGGGCGTCTCTGCCCAAATGCCGGAACGGCTCCGACCGCGTCCTGACCGCCGGTGAGCGGCAAGAGATATGGAAATGGCAGGACGAGATTGATGAACGGATAGACCGGGAAGAACAGGAAGGTTCAGCCGGAGTCCCTGCCAGACTGCCTAAAAGACCGTTGGTTGGAGCGGGATACGCAACCACACCCGCCTACGTCGAGGCTTCGGCGGGCAAGGATTAACACAGATTAACACTGATGGTCTAGACCCAATGCGGGTTGTAGCATGCTGAATGCGGAAAATGGACATCTACAATCTGCACTCTGAAATCCGAATTCCGCAATTATGAAAGGGGGTGATAAATTATGGCAAACGAAGTAAAATTGGATCTCCTGGTAACCATACCTCCGAGCATTGAGCCGTCCGGCGATATGCCCGACAGGTGGGCCGAAGGGTTGACCAACAACGCCACCCGGATACGCGATAGATTCTTTGAGGTTCTATCGGACGAGGGGCAGTTTACCTCAAGGTTAGCAGAACCTGCCAACCAAAAGTGGCAGTCTATGCTTAACCCGGGGTTTGTGTCCCGGGCAGGTCTGACGGCTGATAATATCAGCCAGGCCCACTACAAGGATTTGGCCGATGCCTACAACAAGTTTGTGGACAAGTATGAACTTGCCTTCGCAACGGTTGATGGCGTGCCGGCCAAGCGGTTCAAGGACCAGGTCAATAACTCCAAGGACAATTGGGCTTACGGGGTGGCCAAAGGCGTCCTCAGGATTACGGGCGATCGTATCCGCGGGATGATAGTGCCCCAGGTTACTTATTGGATGACGGGCGACCCCGTCGCCAACAAGATGACCAACCACATGGAGATACTTGACGGCAGTCCTTACGACTTTACGGCGACAGGAGTCAGGCAACAGTTCAAGTCTGCGGTAATGAGTTTGCTGGTGACAGCCGGCATAACCATTATCAAGTCGGATTTGGATGCGGCCAAAATGGCCGTTCAGAACGGCCGTTTAACCGGTCTGGCTGACAGGTTCAAGGCCGTAACGGTCAAGCCGTTTGTGGTCGGAGGCGGTCCAACCGATTCCTTATTGCAGTATGAACACGACATCCCCAGCGGTGCGCTCAAACTGCATGCCAGAATCGTGCTGGTGTAGACCAGTAAACGTGAGTGGTCCCGCTGCAGCGGGGCCCGACCACGTTTTACAATAATGTGTCATTGCGAGTCCGTAGGGCGTGGCAATCTCAAATAGATTGCTTCGTCGCTCCGCTCCTCGCAATGACAGAAAGAGGAAAAGGATGTTTATATGACATACAGAAGAAGATATTTCGCAACGCTTTCGGTGCCGACCTCGTCCATCCAGGATGAGGCAATCACCACCGATAAGATAGCAGACAATGCGATAACATCGCCGAAAATCGGCGATGCCCAGGTGCAGTCGGCCGACATCGCCGATGGCGCGGTCAGGTTACGACACTTAGGACCGGATGTGCCGGCGGTCAACATCGTGGACGGCAGTATCACTACGGCCAAACTGGTCAACGAGGCCGTGACCAGGGAGAAGATAAACGACGGCGCGGTCAACAGCCTGAAACTCGGCGACGGCGCAGTGACCCCGCCCAAAGTCGTGGACGGCGCGGTAACACCTGCCAAACTATCCGCCATTGATTCGCCCGCGGATGGCGAGACGCCTACATATAATCAGGCGCAGGCCAAGTTTGAGTGGAAACCGGCCGCAGGTGTCAGCCGACCACTCGTGCCGCCAATTACCACCGCGGAAATCGGTGATGCGCAAGTAACACCGGCCAA
>JACQXL010000259.1 GCA_016208805.1 Planctomycetota bacterium
AATAGTATTCTTCGCCGTTTTGGCCGTAGATTTCAGGTAATCGGGACATTACGATAAAAGGATATTCTAATTTTCTGACTGTGCGGCCGGATGCTTGCAGCGGTCCTTTAATGCTTATGGGCTTTTCAAGAGTTGGCAGAGATGATGTAGCCGTTGGACTGGGACTGGATTTTGGAGGCGGCGCAGGCGGTGGATTAGATTTTTGCCTTTCTTTCTCTTTCTCTTGTTCCTTGACGGCTTTGGCCCACTCGTCTATTTTTTGTTGAGCCTCTTCTTTAGAACGGGCTGTAACTGCAATATAGCCCGGGACTTCTTTTTTAGGCGGTGCGGGTTTTGTTTCCGGTTGTGGTGGCGTGGCCGGTGTTGGTTCCACCGGTTCAGCGGTCGCGACCGCTGTTGGTGTACCGCCCATAATAAGTTCCACTAATTGGCCGCCTCTCTCACACCTTACATTAGATGTTAGATTGAATGGTCCACCCCATATAAGAACCGTTGGTTCAGTCTGGCTTTCAGTTACGGTGAATTCAGCGCCGCCCCTGGCGCAGATTCGTTTGCCGAACGAGGCAAAAATAAGGTTATATTCCCCGACCGGTATGGAAACTGTTTTTGGTTGTACGGGGATATCCAGATAGATTTCACTTGCCTGTTGCCGAATAATCAGATGGTCCAGTTTTGGTTTTTCCCAGTTCAATCCACTTTTGACATCCACCAAACCGATGGGACCACTATATTCCTTAAATTTTATCAGATTGCCTGCTTCGCCAACATCTAATTCATAAAACTTATCTTTGATAGAAACAAGAGATGAAAGTAATCCAGCCGATTTATTAGAACTCCCAATCAGCAAGGCATCTTTGCCGTAGTCATTATATTTGCCGTTATTATTGTCATCAATAAGGATAACGGTTTCGCCGGCGACCTTGCCTCTCATAAAGCCGCCTCGTTGATAATGCCATGAATATTTTGTCTTGTCGTCAACAGATGTGCTTATCATCCAGACTCTGATGCGATAAAAAATGCTTATTTTATCATATGTTAGTTTATAATCTATGAAGTCCTCTTTCTGTTTTATATCTTTCTCGTGAGAACCATTGCCATCAACATCAAGTTTAAGATTTTTCCTGTCAACCATACATACAAAGCCCATGGGGTCTTTTGGATTTGGCAAGGTGATATAATTATTTTTATCCGTAATCTCTCCTGTTTGAGGATAAATAGTAACGATGTTCTTGAGGGTATTCCAATCCGTGGAATAAGTCATTTTATATTCCTTCCACTCGGTTCCGTTGGGTTCTTCGGAGTAGATAATCGTATAAGTGATGACGATAATTAATGATAAAATAATGATTCTGCTTTTCATAATTTATTCCTTAAGGGTTGTTAAAATATTACTTCTATATCATACTCATAGGATAAATCACCGAATATCTGGCTCTGGAGAGATACTTTTACTGTTACCAGCCCCCGATAATCGGAAATGGGGCAGTGATAGGGTCCCCACTGGGCCGGTGAATTTGTTGTCTTTCTCTGTTGCCACTTTTCTAAACTAAGATTTCCTGTTTTGTTACCGTAAATTGAGGGTAATTCAGATATGGTTATAAATGGGCATTCTAATGTGCGCTCTTGACGAAGTTCTGCGCCGCCCTTGGGTTTTTGGGGTGGTGGTGCGGCTGGCGGTGGAGGGGATATCTTATCAAGTTTTTCAATAATTCTTTTATCGCCGGTTTTTTCGGCAAGTTTACGTAATGCTTCTAACCCTTCAGGTGTCGGGCCACTGGTAAGGGCAGCAGGATTTGGCGAGCCGTCCGGCCGTGCCGGTGGGGGTGATGACGGTGGCGTAGGTTCCGGCTCGGCCTGCGCTGGTGCAGCCACAGAACTTTCTGCAATTGTTTCCGTCACCGAACCGCCTTTTGTGCAATTAGGGTTAGCCAACAGATTGAAAGGCATTCCCCATTTCAACGTGCTCGTAATATCTTTGTCTTCAACTACCGGCAGATATTTATCGCCGCCTTTCACCTTGATTCGTTTGCCCAGTGATGCATAAAAGAGTTTATATTTGCCGACCGGTATGGCAAAGGTCTTGGGCTGGAGCGGGATGTCCAGATAAATATCATTATCCATCTGTTGCAGGATGACCTTATCTGGTTTTAGTTTGTCATGTTTCCATCCGTTTTTAACATCCACCTGGCCGGTCAGCCCGGTGTATTCCTTGAGTTTGATTTTCTCGCCGGATGTCTCAATCTCTACTTCATAAAACTTGCCTTTGATAGAAACCATCTGTGAAAGCAGGTTTGCCTGTTTGCTATTGCCGATGACCAGCGCGTCCTGGCCGTAGTCGTTATAAGAGCCGTTGTTGTTGTCGTCAATTAGGATGACGGATTCACCGGCCACCTTGCCTTTCCAGAATCCGCCCCGCTGGTAATACCAGTTATACACCACTGTTTTATCAAACATTATTGTTGCCAACCACACCCTCAAACGATAGAGGGTTGTAGATTTGTCATAAGTTATTTTATAATCTACGAAATCTTCTTTAGTCTTTACTTCTTTTTCCGGTGTGCCATCTCCATCAACATCAAACTTAGCAACTCTCCCTGCGGCAGAAGATATAAATCCCTGATTATCTTTGGGGTTTGGCAGGGCAATATAGGTGTTGGTGATAATCTCGCCTGTTTTCGGTATGATAGTAGCAATGTTTTTAAGAATATCCCAGTCTGTAGAATATGTCATCTTGTATTCTTTCCAGGCCGGTTCCTTGTGCTCTTCGGTATAGGTAATGGTGGTGCAGATGACAATAGCCAGCGATAGGGTAATAAACATCTTTTTCATAGGTTACTCCTTACCTTACCGCGAAGGCACGAAAGGACTAAAACACTAAATTATCGTTTTCGTGCTTTCGCTATTTCGTGGTTTCGTGGTTAAAGGTTACTTCCTGTTTAATATTCTTTACTCTCTGGAGATATTCCAGTGTGAACGGCGGCACCTGGTTATTGAGATACTTGGTGATGCCGCAGTTATAGGCGCAAATCACGGCCTCTTCGCTCTTGAGCCGCTCGGCCAGATAGGTCAGATAGGTCTTGCCGACAATAATATTCTTGGCCCGGTCAAAGCCGTCCGTATTGAAATCCCATTTGACCTTGAGCAGTTTCTTGCAGGCCCAGTTCCATGTGTTGCGCCTGATTTGCATCAGCCCGCGTTCGCCTTTTCTGCCCCGGCAGTTGACTTTGCCGTCGCTTTCCACATGGATAAGCGCCCGGGCTAACTCGTCAATATCTATGACCGGCCCGGATTGCTCCAACGGCGTGACCGCTTGGTCTGATAATATATACGCACCGGCCATAATAACCCCAACAGCCAGAAATAACGTGAGTAATAGATATTTCATATACAGATTAAGATAGCAAATAGGCCGGATTTTGTCAATAGTAATTTCCGAAAATTCTATAAGTAAGCGGATTAAACGGATAAAACAGATTTTCCGTTTAATCAGTACTTGGGCTGTTAGAGCAGAGCGAGTTATGGTCCATCCTAAAGGAGAATCGGCTGTACCACCTTTAGGGCAGCCCAGTATAGTTGGCAGTAATTCGTCCCGATGACCATCGGGACTCAAACTGCCACACTATTAAATCCGTTTACTAAAGATAATTCGGAAGGTTTCCTTGAGGAATTTGCGGTGGAATAGATAGGCCAGAACCAGATACAGCAGAGCCCCCAGCAGGGTTATCCCGATAATCCGCAGGGTTTCAGGTATAATTTCCGGGAATATCGGCACAAACCTGATTGCCCAATAGCACCCGATGCCCATCAGCAGACTGGAGATAATAAACGGAATCAAACTTTTGATGAACGAGATAACCAGATGAGAATCGCTGTTAGATAATTGCGCTGATTTCTTACCCAGCACGGCCAGCAGGATGAACAGGTTCAAGAACGATGAAATAGCGGTGGCTAAAGCGATGCCGCCTTCCCTGAGCGGGCCGACCAGAATCAGGTTCATGGCCAGATTGGCCGCGACCGTATAAATACCGATGCGCACCGGCGTGGTCATATCCTTGAGCGAATAGAAGGCGCGGTTGATTATCTGTACTGCGCTGTATGACCAGATGCCGATGGAATAGAATATCAGGACGTTTGCGGTGCGTGCAATAGCCGATGCGCTAAAGGCATTGATATGAAATAGCGACGCGGGCAGGGCAGAGAATGCCCAGTTAATCAGCGGTTCGGCCGTGACGACCAGCCCGATCGAAGCCGGCAACCCGACAAAGAGACTCAATGCCAGAATATGCTTGAGTTCACCGAGCATTCCCTTAACGTTATTCTTGGCCACATACTCGGCCAGGAACGGGAATACGGCCGTGGCCATAGAGATGCCAATCAGGGCAAAGGGGAACTGCATCAGCCGGTTGGCGAAATAGAGGGCCGAGATAGCGCCCGGTTCCGGCACGAATATCTGGGCGATAATATAATCAGCCAGCAGGTTTATCTGGAACACAGCCAGCCCGAAGATGGTCGGACCCATCAGCCGTACGACCTCGCGGAAACCGGGATGAGCAAAATTTATCTGCGGACGGTAGGTTATCTTTCGGCTGACCAGCGGCGGTATCTGGATGACTACTTCCAGAATGCCACCAATCAGGATAGCCCAGGCCATTATCAGGACTTTGTTTTCATCGGTGGTCTGGGTTAGCGATGCAATGACGAACCCGCTTATCCAGCAGATATTAAGGAATACCGAGGCCAAGGCCGGCATTGCGAAATGCTTGAGACTGTTCAAAATGGCCTGCAACAGCGCCACCAGACATATCAGCGGCATATACGGAATCATTATCCGCAGAAGTTTGAAGAAGATGGGCGAGAAGGAACTGTTCGGGTCTAACGGAATGACAAGCGGAACGATAAAGGTTAAAAGAATGACCAGCAGGGCAATCAGGGTCAGGAATCCGAAGAGTATCGTGATAACGATATTAATGAATCTGATGGTTTCAGAGTGCTTTTCGTTGTTAAGATAATGACTGAAGGTCGGGATGAAGGCGGCCGAGAGCGCACCTTCGCCGAACAGGCGCCGGAACAGGTTCGGTATCGTAAAGGCAAATGCAAATGCATCCCAGACCGGCCCGAAGAAACCGGTGCAGAGCATATCACGCAGGAAGCCCAGCACACGGCTTAACAGGATGCAGGCGCTGATGATTGAGGCAGAACCGATGATACGCTTCATATAAATCAGGTAAGCGAATTAAACGGATATATCAGATTAATCGGCTTAATCCGTTTACTAAAGCACATCCGAAATTAGTTGTCAATGCAAAGAGTAATTTCTATGCTATTAATATGAACAAGCCATACTCTGTTGTTTACGAAAACGAGCACATTCTGGTGGTGGATAAGCCGTCCGGCCTGCTGGTGATTCCCACGCCGGCGGAAGAGGTAAATACGCTGACCGGCCTGCTCAACCGGGATTTTGCGGAACGGGGATTAGCGGCTAAAGTCCATCCCTGCCACCGGCTGGACCGTGAGACATCCGGCCTGATTGTCTATGCCAAGGGCAAGGGTACCCAGCAGAAGATTATGGACCAGTTCCATAATAACCAGGTAACCAAGCGATACATTTGTTTCGTGCAGGGTTATTTCGGCAGGAAAGCAGCCAACCGGGAAGGAACAATGAAGTATCCGCTTGAAGGTAGACCGGCTATTACCGGATACCGTATCCTGAAATATTATCCGGCCGGGTTTACAATGGTAGAAGCCGAGCCGCTGACCGGTCGGACCAACCAGATACGATTGCACTTCAAGATAAGCGGCCATCCCATTGTCGGCGAGCGTAAGTTTGCCGTGGCCCGGGCGTATGGGGTCAAGTTCAGGCGGCTGGCGCTTCATTCATCATATATCTCGTTCTACCATCCGGTCACCGGTCAGAAGATGGAATTCAAGAGCGACTTGCCGCCCGATATGGCAAGGTTTATCGAAACCACAGATTAACATGGTCCATCCTAAAGGAGAATAGGCTGTACCACCTTTAGGGCAGATGAACACTGATAAAGATTGATTTCTTTAGTAGTTGTGGTAGTCTGTGGCCAGAATGAAGATTCTCTTTGCCGGTAGTTCGGAGTTTGCCGTGCCTGCGCTCAGGGCGATTATCGCTGATAAGGCCGCCCGCCCGAACGTCCCGATGTTACATCGGGGCGGGCAGGCAGCCAATCCCGATAATAGGGATAAGTCCAATCAACTTCTCGGCGTGATTACCCAGCCGGATAGCAGAAAAGGCCGGGGACTCCAGGAGACCATCTCGCCGGTCAAGGCGGAAGCGCTTAAACAGGGCGTTAAAGTTTATCAGCCCGCCTCTATAAATGATGCCGATTTTATAAAGGTCTTGCAGGGGCTCAAACCTGAGATAATGGTGGTGGCGGCTTATGGGCAGAAATTGTCCAATGCGGTGTTGTCCCTGCCGCCCAAGGGATGTATCAATATCCATCCATCTATATTGCCCAAATACCGCGGCGCCGCTCCTATCAACTATGCGCTCTGGAACGGCGATAACCAGACAGGCGTGACCGTCTTCCAGATAACCAGTAAGATGGATGCCGGACCGATACTGAGTTGTTGCCGGACGGACATCGGAGCGGATGAAAATGCGGTTGAATTGGGTAACCGGCTGGCCGAACTGGGCGCCGGACTTTTGGCAGAGACCTTAGTCCGGATACGGGATAATAAGATTGACCTGCAGGAACAATCCGGCCCGGCCACCTGCGCGCCGAAACTGGCCAAGAACGACGGCAAAATTATCTGGACTCAGGCCGCGCAAAAGATATACTGGCAGTATAAAGCAATGCAAC
>JACQXL010000039.1 GCA_016208805.1 Planctomycetota bacterium
CCAACTACCCGTTCCGGGTTCTCGCTTTGAGAACCCGTCAGGGTTCGTAGAGTAGTCGGCTGCCCTAAAGGTGGTACAGCCGATTGCTCCTTTAGGATGGACCATAACTCGCTCTGCTCTAACAGCCGGACTATAACAGGGCAACTTCTTCTGCCAGCACCCTTTTTCTGATAATCGGTTTGATAGTGCTGTATTCTACCAGGTCAACCTTTTTATTAAGGGCTTCTTCAAGTTCTGATTTGATATGGATAAAACCGAGCAGATTTATGTCATCTCTGGTAATTTCCACCAGGATATCTACATCGCTGTCTTTAGTATCTTTGCCGTTGGCAGCCGAGCCGAAGAGCCCGGCTCGTTTTACGCCGTATTTCTTCAGCACGGGAATAACTTTCTGTTTGATTTCTCTAATACCCATATCTTATTACTAAGCATTTTCGTTGCATCTTGTCAATACATTAAGAGCCTGTAACAAAATGAGATTGCTTCGCTTACGCTCGCAATGACACGGGAGGAAGCCAGAAGGTTTCAACAGAGTCATACCCTTCTTCGTGTCTTTGTGCCTTAGTGGTAATCTGTGCAATCTGTGGTTCACTCAACCGTGACGCTCTTGGCCAGGTTGCGCGGCTGGTCCACATCCCGTCCTTTCTTCACGGCCGTGTGATAGGCCAGTAACTGCAACGGGATGACCGTCAGTATCGGCGACAGTATTTCGGGCGTTTCCGGCACCTCTATTACGCCGTCTGCCAGCGTCCGGATGAACTTATCGCCTTCGGTGGCAATGGCGATGACAATGCCTTTGCGCGCCTTGACCATCTGGATATTGGAAATGACTTTATCGTATACGTTGCTCTTGACGGCAATAGCCACGGTCGGGAAGGTGTCATCAACCAGCGCCAGCGGTCCGTGTTCCATCTCGCCTGCGCCGTAGCCCTCGGCGTGCGTATAGGAGATTTCCTTCATCTTGAGCGCGCCCTCAAAGGCGTTGGGCAGGTTGTAACGCCGGGCGATATACATAAAGTTGGTTACGTCCTTATACTTATCAGCATAATCCGCTATCATATCGTTCAGGGTCAGCACCTTTTCTATTTTATCAGGAAGCGCCAGCATTTCACGGACCAGCGATTTCTCGTCTTTGGGCGTGAGCGTCCGGCGGAGTTTGGCCAGATAGGCGGATAGCAGAATGACCGCGGTTATCTGGGTGGTATATGCCTTGGTGGATGCGACGCTGACCTCGGGTCCGGCAAATGTATAAAGCGTGACCATAGCGTCGCGGGTAATAGAACTGCCCAGGACATTGCAGATAGCCAGTGTGAGCGCCTTTTTGGCCTTGGCCGCCCTGATGGCGGCCAGTGTATCGGCCGTCTCGCCGGACTGGCTGATAGCAATCACCAGCGTCCGTTTATCCAGCACCGGCAGGGCATACCTGAATTCCGAGGCGTAGGCCACCTCTACCGGCAGGCGGCAGAGTTCTTCCATTGCGTATTTGCCGACCAGCGATGCGTGGTAGGCCGTGCCGCAGGCGACTAATACGATTCGGTTGACTGCGCTGAGTTGCTTGGCCATTCCGGTCAGGGCCGGGAATTTGACGGTGTTCGTCTTTGTGTCCAGATAATATCTGCTGGTGGTTCTGACCACGGCCGGTTGCTCAAAGATTTCCTTGAGCATAAAATGCGGATAGCCCTCTTTCTCGGCCCCGGCCGCATCCCAGGCCACGGTTGATACCTGACAGGGCTGTTTCCTGCCCTTGAAGTTGATGATATTAACCCGGTGGGCGGAATTAGATGCGTCTATCTCGGCAATCTGTTCCTCGGCCAGGTAGATGACCTTTTTGGTGTAGGGCAGTATGGCCGGGATATCTGATGCCAGGAAGGTTTCTTTATCGCCTAAGCCGATAATCATCGGGCTGTTGAGACGGGCCGCAATCAGGATATTGGGCTTTTTAGCGAAGATGACGCCGATAGCGAAACTGCCTTCAAGGTGCTCAATGGCCCGGCGCACCGACTCAAGCGGCGGGTGATGTTTGTGGTATTTCTCTATGAGATGGACGATGATTTCGGTATCGGTCTCGGAGCGGAACTTATGGCCTTCTTTGGCCAATTTAGTCTTGATGGTCTGGTAATTTTCAATCACGCCGTTATGGACCAGCGCGATGGAGTTATCGCAGGCGAAGTGGGGGTGCGCGTTATCGCAGGACGGCGCGCCGTGGGTGGCCCAGCGGGTATGGCCCAGCCCGATATTGCCGACGGGCATATTGCCTTTGACGGCTTGGCTCAGAGCGGATAGTTTGCCGGTGGCCTTCTTGCTGGTGAACCGGCCTTTATCAGCCAGCACGATACCGGCCGAATCATAGCCCCGATATTCCAGCCGCTTCAGGCCGTCTATCAGAATCTGTCCGACCCCGCTATTAGTAGCGGGATCTCCGCCGACCGGCCGATGGCTAACAACGCCGATTATTCCGCACATGGTTTTGTAAACGGATTAAACCGATTGAACAGATTAATCCGCTAAATCCGCTTACTAATTACGCCAACTTGACTGCGATGCGCCGTTCTTCCGGCTCTAATTTCACCACCTGCACCTGAACCACGTCGTCAATCTTGAGCGAGGCGGTTGACGGGCCGGTTTCATCGGCCTTGGCGCTCTGCCCCGATGATAAGATCGGAACGGAGTTTATCCCAGTGGGACTCACGCTCCGCAGGGTGCCTTCTAATTGCGGTTCAAGTTCCACGACCGTGCCCAGGTTGCTCATCTTGATAATCTTGGCCTGGTGCGTAGAACCTTCCGGGTATTTCTCAGGTATCGTTGTTTCCCACGGATTGGGCGTGAGTTGTTTCAAGCCCAGCGAGACCCGTTTCTTGACCGGGTCAACCGAGAGAATGACCACCTCTATCTTATCGCCTTTCTTGACGATATCCGATGGTTTATTGACTTTTCTGGTCCAGGACATATCCTCAATGTGCAGGAGTCCGTCCACGCCTTCCTCAATTTCAATGAATGCGCCGTAGGTGGTGACATTCTTGACCCGTCCCTGAATCTTGGTGCCGGCCGGATATTTCTGCTCTATCTCGGTCCAGGGATTGGCTTCCAATTGTTTCATACTCAGCGAGATTTCCTGCTTCTCCGGCTCGCTCTTGAGGACGCTCACTTCCACGATATCGCCGATGGCAATCATCTCGGACGGATGGGCCAGCCGTTTGGTCCAGGACATCTCGGAGATATGGAGCAGGCCTTCCACGCCGTGTTCCAGTTCCACGAATGCGCCGTAGGGGACGATATTGACGACCTTGCCTTTGAGGTGCATAGCGGCCGGGTATTTGACGCCGACCTTTTCCCATGGGTTATCGGTGAGTTGCTTCATCCCCAGCGAGAATTCGCCTTTTTCCTTGTTAATCTTTAAGACCTTGACATTGATTTTCTGGTTCGGGGCGACCATTTCGGACGGATGGGCAATCCGGCTCCAGGACATATCGCTGATATGGAGCAGGCCTTCAATCCCGCCGATATCCACCATCATTCCGCCTTTGGTCAGCGATACGACCCGGCCTTTGATGATATCGCCTTCCTTGTAGTTTTTGGTGATGTTTTCCCAGCCGCGCATCCGGTCGGCCTTTTCCTTGGAAAGGACCAGCGAAGAATCTTCCTCATTGATGACTTCCAGCAGTGCCTCTATTTCATCGCCGACCTTCAACTCTTCCGGCACGGTAAAGTCTGATTTCGGGATTGAACCTTCGGTCTTGCAATTCAGATCTACGATGATGCTGTCGCCGGTGATATTGATTATCTTGCCCTTGACAATCGTGCCGACCTTAAGGTCTTTGAACGATTCGTGGTAGAGTTTGGAAATAGTCTCATCCGGCACCTTTTCCAGATGCTTGTCAATATCGGATTCCACCTCTTTCTCGGTGATGCCGTATTTCTGCAGTTCCACAAGGTTTCTCATATTTCTCCTCTTAAGACTCCGTCCCGACGTCCCGATATAATCGGGGTTGGGGCGGGGTGTTTCATCTCAAATTTGGCTCAAGTTATCTAATTCCGCCTGAACCTCAGCTATTAAGGTTTCAGCGGATTTGTTTGCCTGCGGGATAACCGCTTTGCCGTAAGAGACCCGAATAGGTTTAAGTCTGGCCGGCAAGGTATGATGTCTGGGCCAGACCTCAAAAGCGCCGTTGATTAAAGTAGGGATGACCGGTATATTTGCCTTGCTACTCAATAAACCAATGCCCTTTGTAAGCGGCCCAATCCTGCCGTCGGATGTCCGGGTGCCTTCCGGGAAGACCAACACGAGTTTGCCTTCCTGCAGAAGTCTGATTGCCTGGCGCATCACCCCGGCATTGCCGCTTTCCCGCGGAAGCGGTATCGCATTCACGGAACTGATGAGCACACCGAATAACCAATTGGCCTCAAACAGTTCCCGCTTTGCCAGAAAATATACCGGGCGATTGATTCCTATTCCCACCAGCACCGGGTCCAGATAACTCTGGTGGTTGGACGCAATTAAACCACCTCCTTTTTTGGGTATGTGCTGCCGGCCGGCTGTCCTCAGTGAGAACAGCGCCATACCAGATATATTGAATTGTTGCAAGCAAAATCGTCATTTCTCCTTGCAACCACAGATACACACTGATAAACACGGATACCGGATAAACTCGGGTTTTTGTCTGGGGCCATCTGTGTCCATCTGTGGTTCCGAAACCGTTACCGGCATAGCCGGGATTGCCTCAACCCGCTTCGTCTGAAATTATTTCTTCGCTGGGCGGCCAGCCGCGCAATATGGTGCAATATTTGAACCACGACCTGATTAATGGAAAGGTGTGTGGTATCAACGGCGATAGCGTCCCTGGCTTGCACCAGCGGCGCCACGGAGCGGGCCTTGTCGCGCCGGTCGCGTAACTTGATTTCATCAAGGACCTTTTTGTAGGCCAGCCCGTGTTCACTTGCGTCCCGATGTGAATCGGGATGTCCCGCTTCCCCCCGATGACCATCGGGGGACATCGGGGCGCTATGATGCCGTTGCTTCTCGTCCCGGTCCTGGAGTATTTCTAATTCCCTGTGCCGTCTTAACGCCCGCTCGGCGTGCGATGCGTCCAGATAGAACTTGACCGGCGCATCCGGGAAAACGACGCTGCCCGTGTCGCGGCCTTCCACCACATACTTCTTGCCGCTGACGATGGACTGCTGGATGCGGTTTACCTCTTTGCGCACACCGGCTAGGTTGGCCAGTTGATAGACCTGGGCGGTCAGTTCCGGCCGGCGTATCAACTTGGTGACATTCCGATTGTCCAGATAGACCCGCGTGCCGGAATCGGTCTGCCTGAACTTTATCCGGGTGCGTTTGGCTAACCTGATAAGCGCGTTCCGGTCGGCCAGGTTGACCTTTTTGGTGATGGCCTTCAGTGTCAGCGCCCGGTAAATCGCGCCGCTGTCCAGATAATGGAAATGCAACCGCTTGGCCACGATTTTGCCGACCGTGCTTTTGCCCACCCCGGCCGGACCGTCTATGGTGATGATGAATGTTGATTTATTAGACAATGCTATTTTCTCTCTCCCACAGTTGAAGTCACTGTTTCCTGTTTGCCGTTCCTGATAATCTTGATGTCAACCGTGCCGCCGACCTCTAACTTAGTGATTGTCTTGGTGAGGTCTTTCGGCGAGTCTATTTTGTCGGCGCCGATTTCTATAACGACATCGCCTTCCATCAGGCCGGCCTTTTCAGCCGCGGTCCTGGGTTGGACCCGCAGGACAAATGCGCCCTTGGCTTCTTTCATCTTCAGGAGTTTGAGCAGTTCATCCAGGTTATCCAGCCCGTAATACTTTACCAGCGATTCGTCTATGGCGCTCATCTCCACGCCCAGGAACGGACGGGTGACCTTGCCCTTTTCTATGAGTTTCTTCATTATATATTTGGCCCGGTTGATGGGAATGGCGAAGCCGACGCCCTGGTAGCCGCCGTTCTGGGTGATGATGGCCGAGTTTATGCCGACCACATCGCCTGAGATAGCGACCAGCGGGCCGCCGCTGTTGCCCGGATTAATGGCCGCATCAGTCTGGATGAAGCCGGGATAATCGCTGTCCGACTGGTTATCTTCGGCCGAGCCGCGCCGGGCGCTGACGATACCGAGCGTCACGGTATTGCCCAGTCCGAACGGACTGCCGATGGCCACGACCCATTCGCCTACTTCTATCTTATCCGAATCGCCCAGCACGGCCGGATGGAGGTTGGGAGCGTTTATCTTAACCACGGCGATGTCGCTCAAGGCGTCACTGCCCACCACCTTGCCGATGAACTCGCGCTTGTCGGCCAATGTTACTTTAATCTCATTGGCCTGCTGGACCACGTGGTTATTGGTCAGGATATAGCCCTGGTCGTCAATAATCACGCCCGAGCCGACCTGCGCGGTCTGGACTTGCGGTGTCCGTCTCATAAATCCCCAGAAGAACTCGTCGTCATAAGCCATTATCGTTTTCTTGGTGCTGATGCTCACCACGGACGGCTGGACGCATTTGACCAGTTTGGTAAACGGCTGGAAGTTCTCTTTGAATGTCTGCAACTCCTTGCGGATTTGCTGACGTTCTTCCTCGCGGAGTCGCAACGGAGTCCCGTCCTTATCGGCGGGGCTGGGCTGGGCGGGCAGTTTGCTGACTTCGTAGTATTTGCCGATGACCAGTCCGCAGAATACCCCCAGAACCAATATAGCCACTAAATGCCACTTCTTATCCATAGTTTATACCTTTCGTGATGGTTAGATTGCTTCGTCCCGGTGGGACTCGCAATGACAGGTTCCGAAGGCGTCATTGCGAGGAGACCCGATTTATCGGGACGACGAAGCAATCTCAGTATATTCTTATTCCTACTCTATCACCTGCTTCTTGCCTTGTCTAATAATTTCCAGTTTTATTTTCTTGCCTGATTCCAGCAATCCCTTGATAATCCGGCGGAATTCCCAGATGGTGGTGATGCCGGTGCCGTTGATGGACAGAATTACATCGTGCGTTTTCAGGCCCATCTTTTCGGCGACGCTGTCGGCCTTAACCGAGCGGACAATCACGCCGCCGGCATCGGCCAGGTTCAACTGCGAGCGCAGGGCCGCATCTATGAACTCTACCTCAACGCC
>JACQXL010000246.1 GCA_016208805.1 Planctomycetota bacterium
AGAAGAAATAAGACAGATGAAGATACTAAAACGTCCTGGGCGACATTATCCACGACATCCTAAGAGACGAACCGGATTACCTAAGGGAGGACTATTTGTGGAGGTAAGCTATGCAGAGGCGTCTTAAGTCACTGCCATTAGGCGCAGGCAGGCGCATAAAACGGAGATTCTTCACGGAGTTTACCCTGAGCGTAGTAGATTCTTCGCTTCGCTCAGAATGACAGTAAGCGAAGGGCTTCGCTTCGCTCAGAATGACAATAAGGGGATGTTTACCCCTTAAGTATGTGCCATTCGGGACAGTCACCATATTTGCAAGACAATTCAGATAGTTCCCTATTGTTCTTTCCGAATAATTCTTTGGATAATCGTTCCGAGCGGCACAATCCTCCTTTTTATAACACGCCAGAGGATTTTCATATCCACCCCGAAATATTCGTGGACTAATATATCCCGCATTCCCGTAATCTTTTTCCATTCAACCCGTGGGTATTTATTCTTAAGCGAATCGGGGACTTTTTTAACGGCTTCCCCGATAATTTCAATGCTCTTTATCACCGCCAGAGATGTCTTTTCATCTTTCACAAAATCTTTATATGTTAGCCCTTTAGTGAAATCTTTTATGTTGTTTATAGATTTGGAGATGTCTTCTAAATAATCTACGTAATCGCGTTTCATATATACATCGCTTCTTCAAGAATACGGCTTCCGATTCGGGGTTTGAGCGCCTTGTCTGAAACAAGGTCTATTTCAGCGCCTAATAATTCCTTGAGATATTCTTTAAGTTCTATGAATTCAAACAAATCAATCGCCCCGACTTTTACAAGAATGTCTATGTCACTGCTTGGGGTCGGGGTGTTTTTCAGGTAAGACCCAAAAATCCCCATCTTTTTAACCTTAAAGCGGTCCCGTAAAAACGCCTTATGGTTTTTCAAGATAGTGTTTATTTCTTTAACTGTTTTCATATAACCATTAAATAATAACTCCTTGGAGGGTATCTGTCAATAGAAAATTTTTGTTCTCGTATGGAATTTCAATTATGTCCGAGTCGGCCTGCCAATGACCTTTTCCTTCATCAGGAGACGGGTGGTATTATAGGCCTTTTTGATTATGGCCGTTGACCGCAGGCGCAGTTCCTGCTCGGTCAGTTTCAACTTAGCCACTCCTTCTTTGATGGCCTGCATCCCGACCGCGACGGCTTCTTCCGAATAGACCTGCCAGTCTTCCATTGTCGGAATCAGATAGTCATCGCTGATGCCTTTCTTTTCGGCATAGGCGGCCAGTGATTTTGCGGCCGCGATGCACATCCCGTCGGTGATGGTGGATGCGCGGACATCCAGCGCGCCGCGGAAGATGGCCGGGAAGCCGAGCGAGTTGTTGACCTGGTTGGGGAAATCGGAACGACCGGTAGCCACGATTGCCGCGCCGGCCGCTTTGGCTTCCCAGGGCCAGATTTCCGGCACCGGGTTGGCGCAGACGAATACGATGGGGTCTTTGGCCATCTGTATTATCCATTTCTTTTTAATCGTATCCTGTCCGGGCTTTGAGAGCGCCAGCAGTACCTCGGCGTCTGTGAGCGCTTCAGCCACATCGCCTTTCAGGTTCCCGCGGTTGGTGGTCTGGCAGAACTCCCATTTCTCAGGGAATTTATCCTTGAGGTCGGTCCGGTCTTTATGGAGCGTGCCGCGGGTGTCAACCATAATAACGTTGCCGGGTGTTACGCCGGCCTTGATGATGATGCGGGCGATGGCGATATTGGCCGCGCCGGCCCCGACCATCGTTATCCGAACATCGGACATTATCTTGCGCTGGAGTTTCAGGGCGTTAATCAGTCCGGCCAGCGTCACGGCCGCGGTGCCTTGCTGGTCGTCGTGCCAGACCGGGATATTCATCTCCTTGCGGAGCGTGTCCAGTATCTGGAAACACTTGGGCTGGGCCAGGTCTTCCAGATTTATGCCGCCGAAACTGGGTTCCAGATATTTTACGGTCTTGATGATTTCTAACGGGTCTTTAGTATCAAGGCAGATGGGGAATGCGTCAACGCCGCCCAGGTATTTGAATATGAGCGCCTTGCCTTCCATCACCGGCATCGCGGCGGCCGGGCCGATATCGCCCAGGCCCAGCACGCGCGTGCCGTCCGAGACCACCGCCACCGTGTTCCATTTATTGGTATGTTCAAATACTTTCTCGGGGTTTGCCTGGATATCTTTGCAAGGCGCGGCCACGCCGGGGGTGTACCAGATAGCAAAATCGTTATAATCCCTGATACAGCACTTGGGCTGGATTTCTATCTTGCCTTTGTAGAATGGATGCAGTTTCATCGCATCAGCCGCGGGTTGCTGTGCGTGTTTGAGGAGTTTCTCTATTTCGGTCTTACTCGGCGCTTTCATATAATACCATCCTTCCGACACACCCCTAAATCCCCTCTTGATAGAGGGGACTTAATTAATGGATTCCCCTCTTGAGAGGGGGCAGGGGGTGTGTTATCATCGGCTTTAACCGTAACGAGATTATGTTAGCATATACTTAAACGGGGTCAATAAGTTTCAGGAATATTTCACCTCCGGATGAATCGTAAGCGTCCCGATTCTCGTTTTACTACGATATCATCGGGCAGATGCAGTTCTTTTACGGCTTTAGCAGGCGGGCTTTCCATCAGATTTAATATATCCTGATAATGGACGTAACCGAATTGTCTCCCTGCGTTGAGTTTTTGGATAATTTCGCTTAATAGAGCGACCTGAATAAGAGGATGTTTCGTCAACAATGCGGCGATATTTATGGACAGCGGTATCTTCTTGTCAAACCGTTTATCTATCTCGGCTGAGAGGTAATCGTCAAACTGCCCGGCGGTTTCGGATAGATTGACCAGATGCTGTTTAATCTGTCGGTTATAGCGGGTCATCAGGGGCAAGAGTTCGTGTCGGATACGGTTGCGCATAATCGTTTTATCCAGATTTGTTTTATCAAGCCGGTAACCAACCTTTTCTTGCTTGAGGAAATCAACCAGTTCCTGATGCTCCAATCCAATCAGCGGCCGGGTCAGATAAATAGGGGAGTTATGGAATAGTTTCCGGAGTGGCACAATGCCCTTCAGGCCCCGCAGTCCGGTTCCGCGGATAATCCGGAATAGGACTGTTTCGGCATTATCGTCCAGCGTATGGCTTATAACGCCGTACCACCTCTTCAAAGAAACGATACCGTTCCAGCCGGGCGGTTTCTTCCAGCGAGAGTTTGAGCCGTTTGCTTAATGCCGGGATATTACGCTCTTTACGATAAAACGGCATATTCAGTTTGGCGGCCAGACGGCGCACAAATGCCTCATCCTGTTTGGCCGCCTGACCGCGTATTTTGTGGTTGAGATGGGCGATTACCAATGTCAAGTTTTGCTTGTAATATTGGTTGATTTTTGATAAGATGACGGCCAGCGAGACCGAATCCGCGCCGCCTGAGACGCCTAAAACGATAGTGTCGCCAACGCTGAATAATCGCTGTTTCCGGATGGTTTGCCAGACATCGCTGATGACCTTTTGCATTCCAGTAACTCCCTTAAACAGACGATAAAATAGATATATACTGAACTCTTACGAAACGGGAGACAATACCTCCCAAAAGTGTCATTCCTGCGGAAGCAGGAATCCAAACGTCGTTCCTGCGTAGGCAGGAACCCAGGATTCCCTGGTTCCCTGCTTTCGCAGGGATGCCCTGGATTCCCGCCGGAGTTTACCCCGCTGGATTCCCGCTTTCGCGGGAATGACAAGCGGGGCGGGAATGACAGGGGGGTATTTCGCAAGTGTTCAGTATATAGCATAATCATCTAACCAGATAAAGTAAAATGAGCCATAGATTACACTGGTTATTATTGGTTTTATTTCCATTGCTATTGTGGGTGGGTTGCAACCAGCCGGCCACGGTTTATCCGGCCACCATCCGGCCATCCATTGTTGAGGCGCGCGAGGTAAAGCAGTTGGAATATCTCATCAACGTGGACGATGTGATTGAGGTGAATGTCTGGCAGAATCAGGATGTCTCCCGCGATGCGATTGTCCGTCCGGACGGAATGATTTCGTTCCCATTAATCGGCGAAGTTAAGGCGCATAAACGCACGCTCAGACAGATAGACGACGAGATTACCCAGAAGTTGAAAGAATATATTATTTCGCCGGAAGTTACGGTAGCGATTAAGAAGTTCGCCGGCGAGAAGGTGATTGTCCTGGGCGAGGTCGTCAAGGGCGGCGTTCATAAATTTGTGGGTAATGCCTCGCTGATGGATATCATCGGCGAGGCGGGCGGCCTGACCAGAGACGCTAAATACGGCAACCTCCTGATTATCCGCGGTGATGTGCTGGACAAACCGGAGGTGGTGATGGTGAATGTCAATGACATCCTCAACGGCGATATGCGCTCCAACGTGGTGATGTATCCCAACGATATCGTCTATGTCTCATCCAAGCCGATTGCCGATGTGGCCCGTTACCTGCGCGATTATGTGGCGCCGGTCTTGAGCACAATCGTTAGCGTAGAGTTCCTCAGAACACGATAGTATGGCAGTTTGACCCCGCTCTTTGGGACGCAAAGAGCGGGGGAATTACTGCCAACTATAGTCGGCTGTAACTCGTCCCGTACATAAGTTATGTTCGGGACTCTAACAGCCGTACTATAAATCTTCCCGCATCCCAAATTTTTTCTATAATAGCATATCAGTATGTTCAAAGATGAAGTTACTGTTTATGTCCGGGCCGGTAACGGCGGTCAGGGTTGCGTGAGTTTCCGGCGCGAGAAATATATCCCGATGGGCGGGCCGGATGGCGGCAACGGCGGCAAGGGCGGCGACATTATCCTGACGGCAAACCCGCATCTCAATACCCTTTATCATCTCTCGCATCACCAGCGCCTGATTGCGCCCAACGGCCAGCCGGGCGGCAGTAATAACTGCACCGGTAAGGACGGCAAAGACTTGGTCATAGAAGTTCCGCCCGGGACGGTGATTCGCGACCGGGAGCACCAGAACATCCTTAAAGACCTCAAAGAATCCGGTGATTCCATTATACTCTGCGAGGGCGGGCGGGGCGGGCGGGGCAACAAGGTCTTTGCCACATCCACCAACCAATCACCGCGCTATGCCGATAAAGGCGCGCCCGGCGAAGAACGCTGGCTCTACCTGGAACTGAAACTCATTGCCGATGTCGGCCTGGTCGGATTGCCCAATGCCGGCAAATCAACCATTATTACCCGGCTCTCGGCGGCCCGGCCCAAGATTGCGCCCTATCCGTTTACCACGTTGGAGCCGTCACTGGGGATTGTGGCGATGGAGGACGACCGCTCTTTTGTAATGGCCGACCTGCCTGGCCTGATTGAAGGCGCATCACACGGCCGTGGGCTGGGCGATAAGTTTCTGCGCCACATTGAACGCACCAAACTTGTTGCCCATATTATTGACGGCTCATCAGCGGAGCCGCTTGATATGTTGTATAAAATCATCCGCAAGGAATTATCATTATACAGTCCGAAACTGGCCAAGAAGCCCGCGATAGTGGTGGTCAACAAGATGGATTTGCCCGAGGCCGCGTCTAATTTCAAGAAGTACCGCGCCAAATTGCCGCGTGGCACGGTGGCCGTATCGGCCATCAAACGCACCGGCCTGGAAACATTCCTCAAGCAGGTCTGGCGGAAACTTTAGCCACAGATTACACGGATTTTTCTTTCCAAATAATTCACTCTTGTCTTGACTTGACATAAGATTTATGATTAGTTAGGCGCACTAAAAAGAAGGAGTAGATGATATATGGAACAAACTACTATTGACCCCAAAGGGCTGTTTGCGGCAATGATTGCCAAGAACGCGTCAGACTTATTTATCAAGGTGGGCAGTCCGCCCGCGATTCGGACCGGCGGCAAACTCCAGCCGGTTGGCACCCAGACGGTAACGCCGCAGATTGCTATGCAGATATACGAGGAAGTTACCGATGACCGCCTGCGCAAGTTATTTATGGAGCAGAGCGAGGTGGATACCTCATACGAGGTCTTCGGCGTGGGCCGTTTCCGGGTCAATATCTTCAAACAGCGCGGCCAGATTGGGATGGTCTTCCGCTATGTCCATTCCAAAGTGCCGACAATGGACGAACTGCAACTGCCGGTTGAGCAGTTAAAGAAACTGGTGATGCTCCCGCGCGGGTTGATACTTGTTACCGGCATCGCCGGCAGCGGCAAATCTACCACCATCGGCAGCATGCTCCAGTATGTTAACCAGACCGCCAATAAGCACATCATCACGGTTGAAGACCCGATAGAATACATATTCACGGACGAGAAATGCGTGATAGACCAGCGTGAGGCCGGCATAGACACGGCTACATTTGCGACGGCGCTTAAGTATTGCGTGCGCCAGAGCCCTGATATCATTATGATTGGCGAGATGCGCGACCGCGAAACCGTTGATGCGGCCATCAGCGCCGCCGAGACCGGACATCTGGTCATTTCCACTCTCCATAGCGTCAATGCCTACCAGACCGTGGAGCGCGTCATTAACTTCTTTGAGCCGTATATGCACCAGTTTATCCGCGACCAGTTGGCGATGCTGTTGGTCGGCGTGCTTTCCCAGCGCTTGTTGCCGCGGATGGACGGCAGAGGTCAGGCGCCGGCCACCGAACTGATGGTTCTTTCGCCCACGGTCAAGGAACTCCTGCACGAAGGTAAGACCCGCGAACTCTACAAGGCGATTTATGAAGGTATGGAATATTACGGCTCGCATACCTTTAACCAGTCCCTCAAACGTTTGTATGAGAACAGTTTGATAAGTCTGGAAAATGCTATGTCGGCGGCCGATAATCCTGAGGAATTGAAGATGGAACTGCGCGGCATTGTCAAAGGCGCCAGCACGCGCGACACCAGCGCATTTGACTCCAAGATATTCAAGATTGGCGATTCCAGAATAAGCAGCGGTTCGTCTCGCCCGGGCGGAAGCGGTGCGGCAGACGATGCCAAAACCTCAAAGAAATGACGC
>JACQXL010000040.1 GCA_016208805.1 Planctomycetota bacterium
GCCCTATCAACGGGCGACCGTAGGGTCGCATAAAACGGAGATTCTTCACTCCGTCCCGACACGGTGGTGTCGGGACTCAGAATGACAAAAGGGGCATTTCGCAAGAGTTCAGTTTATAATCATTTACTTGACATATAGTTAAATACTTGTAACCTGATTGGTTAATAAGGAGATTGTATTATGAAATACCTTAGTTATTTATGGAGTCGCACGACATGCCGCACTTATGCGGTATTAATCGGGTTAGTTGTTTTGTCGCTCCCCTGCGGCTGTTCTGAACCGCCTGTGGCAACTACTCCCAAAGGGCCGGTCAAGGTTGGGCCGACCCTGGAAGCGGTTGTTAAAACCCTCAAAGCCCCTGCTTATTACCAGGGCGAACTGTCCTGGGAAAACGTGGAGTATATTTTGCATTCATCATCGGCCGGTCGGATAATCACCAATGACCCGGAGTATCCTTATTCCGTGCCGGTATCGTTCGGCTATTGCAAAGAGAAGATTTATATCCATTCTTCGCCGACCGGCAAAAAGATAGCCAACATCACCGATAGCCAGAAGGTTACCTTTGCGGTCGACCGGTTTAACGAACGCGAGGGCTATGCGAGTATCAATTTCTTCGGTAATGCGCGGATTATCAGCGATGCGGCTGAAAAGTCAGAGGCACTGATGCGCTTTTCCATCGCCTATAAAGGCAAACCCGACGAGATAGAACAAAAGGTGGCCGATGCCAAACCAGACCCATTGCCGCCGATGCCGTTGGTGATAATAGAAATTACGCCGGAGAAAGTTACCAGCCGCATTTTGTCTCTGCCGGTCGCAATGCTCCGGAAATCGCAGTATATTATGGACGGCAAGATACCCGCTCCTAAAAACCAGCCGCCTTCGGAATCCGAGGCGCAGATATTCGGCGGCATTCTGCCGGTTGATACGGTTAAATGGCTTCTCTATTCCAATTCTATCGGCCGGATTAACACCTTCGGCGAAGCGACAGCGGAGTCCCGCTCAGGGCGGGACGAAACATATCCCTATTCGGTGCCGGTGAATTATTCCTACTTTGACGGCAAGATATATATTCATTCCAAGAACAACGGCTTGAAAGTAGGGGATATTACCAAAAATCCGATGGTCAGTTTTACGGTTGACCGGTTCAGTGCGACACTCACCCATCGGGAAGCGAACCTGCCGTCCGGCGGCGGTATGGGACACGGCCCATCTGCGGAGTCGCAACGGAGTCCCGCCCTTATCAGCGGGGATGCGCCGGGGGTGTGGCTGAGCGTTAATGTCTTCGGCGAGGCAAAACTAATTAACGACCCATCCCAGATGGCCCTTTTAATGCACAAGTATTCCACCGTCTTTAACGCCACCGAAGTGGACAAAATAGAAGAGTCGCTTGCCCAGATTAAAGATGCGCCGCCGGAATCAAACGAAATGATGAAGCGGATGGGACAGCGGATGGTTTTGATTGAGATTACTCCGACTAAGATTACTTCCAAGACCAGCAATCTGCCGCTGAACCTCGAGAAATTGCCGTATACATTCAATCAGCCGCTACTGAAGCAGGCGAAATAATATATCTTCGCCGCTGATAACCTTCATCTCTATACGAAGAAACTGTAGAGATGAAGCATTGTCTTTTAATCTTAATACATCCTTTCCCGTGGTAATTATCATCTCCGCTCCGCTGTCTTTGGCATTTTGTTCTATAACATTAATATCTTCGGCAGTATAAAAATGATGGTCAGGGAATGCCTCAAACCCAAGCAGATTGCTGACACCTTTCAGCATATCTCTGAATTCAAAGGGATTACCGATGCCACAGAATCCATAGACCTTTTTAGATTTTATGCTCTCCACGCTCGCCGACTCACCTTGAGTATTCACTACCGCCACCGGATTGTGGATTGTTCTGGTGATTGGTTTTTGGTATTTGGAAAGATATAACTCCAGGCGGCTTAAACTTTCTTTCGGAACAAGGTCGCAATGAGTAAGCACAAGCAAACTTGCTCTCTTCAAAACGCTTCTGGGCTCGCGCAGGATACCGCCGGGCAGAAGCCAGCCGTCACCAAACGGGTTGGTGCTGTCAATCATTACAATATCTACATCCCGAGCCAAACGACGGTGCTGGAATCCGTCATCAAGGATTATCACACTAATATCCTCTTTACACAGTTTCATACCGGCTGAAACACGGTCGGGCTGGGCAACTCTGATAACACCACCACCGTAAGAATCAAACGCCTCGTCATCGTATCCCTTACCTTTCCCATACCCCCTGCTTAAGATACCTACCTTTTGCCTGCCCGTTCCGCAGGCGGGCCCTTTGTCTGTCAGCACCTTAGCCAGATACGCCACCATCGGCGTCTTGCCGGTTCCGCCCACCGTGATATTGCCGACACTGATTACCTTTACCGGAAGCCGGGTTGATTTACACAGCCCGAGCATATAAAATAACGAATGTATCTTTATAGCGATAAAATAGAACGGCACCAGCATCTTGAAGCACAAACGCCATAATGAATATCGGATACCTGGCCGATTTTCCCAGACCGCCTTAAACCAGATACTTTTCATAACGTAAACCGCAGATGCACACAGATACACACTGATTAAATTTGTGGCTCACCCTTAATCTTATCGGTTTAATCTGCTAAATCAGTTTACTTTTCCCATCTATTTTATCAATATAATAAAAGTATTGACACAGCGGTTGAATCCGTGTAATCTGTGGCTTATGGTTGCGCCGCTAATATTTGATATCTCTAAATTAGATTTAAATAATCTGCTCCTTGATAAAGCCAAAATCCGCCAGATTATCCCGCACCGCTACGAGATGGAACAACTGGACGGTATCCTCTATTTTGATAAGCCCAGCCAGATTATCGTCGGATTCAAGGATGTCAAAGCGGACGAGTTCTGGGTCAGGGGCCATATCCCGGGCCGGCCGCTCCTGCCCGGCGTCCTGATGCTTGAGGCCGCGGCCCAGTTATCCAGTATTCAGTGCAAAATGCTCGGCACACAGGAAGGCGACAAGTTCATCGGTTTCGGTGGCGTGGACAAGGTCAGATTCCGCGGCACGGTCGTGCCCGGCGATAAACTCATTATTATCTCTAAATGCACCTCGCTTAAATCCAGAAGCGCAATGTTTGATGTTCAGGGTGTGGTAAACGGGAAATTAGTACTGGAGGCCGTTATTATCGGAATACTGATATGAGAAGAAGAGATTTTATTAAAGCCGCTGGCATCTCGCTGGCCGGTTTATATTTACTGCGCCGGCATCTCTTAACGCCCGTTTATGCGGCGGGGAAATCTCTGGTGGCCGTGGTGCGTAACCCGGCGATGCGTAACCAGGACGGCGAGATAAACAAGGTGGAAGTCCAGCGGACTATCTATGAGGCACTTCGTATCCTGGCCGGTTCAGGCGCAGGCGAAGAGGCGCTCAAATCCGTCATTCCCGAACCCCAAAAGAACGTGGTCGGGCTCAAGGTCAACACCTATTTCGGCGAGTCCAATAACGCCACCCGCCCGGCCCTGGCCTACGGACTGGCCGAATTCCTCCTCAAGATAGGCGTCAAGGAAAATAATATCATCATCTGGGACAACGCGGCCGATGAAATGGAGCAGGCCGGATATAAAATCAATGACACCAAAAAAGGCATCCGCGTGCTGGCCACGGTCTCATCCAGAATCGCCCGTAAAAGCAAACCGCTGGCCGGATTTGAAGACAATCCTATAACGGTCGGCAAGTCCGCAGACAGTCCTCCCGATGTACATCGGGGGGGCAAGACTCAGACCCGCCTCTCTAAAATAATCAATATGTGTTCAGTTATAATCAACCTGCCGGTCCTCAAGACCTATAAGTTCAAGGACAACTCCGGCATAGAAAACGGGCTTTTGAATATGTATCGCGCCTTTGAAATAACCGATGGCAATGCCGGTGCATTTTACGACAACGAATGCAATCCGGGCGCGGCTGAATTTTACAGTTTACCGCAGGTTAAAGGTAAAGTGAAACTTACTGTCTGCGATGCCATATATCCTTTATATAATGGTGGGCCAGGCGAAGATTCACGCTATCATTGGAACTGCAACGGCATCATCGCCGGATTAGACCCGGTAGCAATTGATGTGATTGGTCAGGAAATAATCCAGAAACACCGCGACAAGACGCTGCCCAACGAGCCAACCCTCAAGACGACCTATCTGGAAACCTGCGCCGGACAACCGTATAAATTAGGCGTGAACGCCCGAGATGAAATAGAATTGGTGGAAAAGACTATCTGACTGAACTCTTGCGAAACGGTCCCAAAGTGTCATTGCGAGGAGC
>JACQXL010000219.1 GCA_016208805.1 Planctomycetota bacterium
TCCTCCATAATTTGCGCCAATACCCAAATTTGTTGTCGGGGCGGCTATATTTCCTGTCAGTCCACCGCCTGTTGTTCCACTCCAAGATACTCCGTCAACATACATAGCCATTGTTCCCGCATTATAAGTCCCGACAATATGATGCCAGGAAGTCGTATCGGTGAATGTGTTTGTTGTCGTCAAACTATTTCCGGCATCTACACCATTATAGACATATAAAGATATCGTATTACCAGGGTTTATCCTTAATAGAAGAGAGTCCCAACCAGACGTATCACCCATTCCCCATATAGTGTGATAAGCGCCAGTACTACTTCTTTTCACCCACGCCTCTACAGTAAATTGGTTTGTCCCGCCAATTCCAGAAACACCGCTGGTTTTTGACACATAATCATTCGTGCCGTCAAACTGGCCGGCGGAGCCGAATTTCCCTGCCGTGTATCCCATCCCGCCGTTAAGAGTGCCGTGATTAGCGTTTCCTGATGTATCTTGCGCGTTGTCATCTAAAGTCCAGGCGCCCTTTACCGGTTGCCCGCCATCAATCTCCCGGATAAAAGTATTAGCGACGCTGGAGGCGGCCGGCTCCGCCGGATTGTTATAATATACGTATATCGTTGTGGCAGTTGATGCCGGTAAACTATCAACCTCCACCCATATCTTGGCGGTCAGTCCGACATCGTCCCATGACTCTATCCAGTAATCAAGCAGTGTTGAGCCGTCTGATTTAGTGAACCGGATGTCATCGCCGTTCGCCAGCACCTTTGCGAAATCAATATAATTAGGATTTGCCGGATTAGACCCCTGAATCTCTATCAGCACCTGGTAATTTGTCAGGAGTGCACCGCTCGTCTCGGTGATGACGATGGGGCTGCGATTATCCCAGCCCGCCATTCCGCCAGCCGAGGTGTAATCCACGGCAAATGCCGTCCCTGAAACCACAGATAAACACAGATAGACACAGATGAACCACCCCACTGTCATTGCGAGGCGGCGCCGAAGCAATCTCATAAATTTATCTCGTATAGCCACAGACCTGTCCCGTCGTATGACGGGATGAACACTGATGCCACAGATAATCCCAATTACTAATTTCTTGACCATAATTAAATCCCCCTTTTAACACGTCTGCCCGACTATCGCAAAACCGATAGGCGGATTGTCCCGCTCTTTCATCACCTGGGATGACTCTTTCATCCCTTGGACTGAATCATTCATCCCTTGGGACAAGTCCTTTGTTCCTTGGAACAGACCATTCGTTCCCTGGAACAGACCGGTGGTTCCTTGGTACAAGCCGGTCGTTCCCCAGTACGAGCCGTTCATTCCCTGGAATGAGTCGTTCATTCCCCGGAATGAGTCGTTCATTCCCCGGAATGAGTCGTTCATTCCCTGGAATGAGTCGTTCATTCCCTGGTATGAGCCGTTCATTCCAGTGTCCGCTTCGTGAATTAGTTCACTAAGCCACGTTAACCCCCCGTTGCCTGCCCTGTCGTATGACGGGCTCCCCACTCCCACCCTTATAATCTGCGTTCTATTTTACTGCTCTGGCCCCGGTGCGGCGCAGGCGGGCCTCGCCCTGCCGTAGCCCCCTTTTAACACGAATCTCACGAATCCACGAATAATCCGTGTAATCCGTGTAATCTGTGGTTACTGTTCCGGACCCGGCGGGGCGGAGGCGGGCTCCACCGCCGCATATTTGCGCACCCGGACATCGTCATAATACCCCTCTGATGTCGCACTCCAGAAACCCAATCCAATCGGATTAGCCGCGGTGATACCTGTTGTGGCTGTAGTTGCCTTCTCAAAGCCAGTGCTAAGGTTCTTAGCGAATAACGAGAGGTCGCTACCATTAAACCCCACCCGCATAAAGTACCACCTGTTGATATTGGCATTTATATCTTCAAACGACACCTGTCCTTTGGTTGCGCCGTCGTGGAAATACATATCGCTATTACCGGCTCCCCTCAGGACTACCTCAATGGGGTCATTGCCATCATAGCGAATCCGGGGTAATATATGTACGGTAGGCGAGGCAACCACCACCTTGCTCCTTAACTCCAGAACCCCGTTGGCAAAGGTTGGCACAGATGGTAAGGCGACCGGCGCTGAACCATTGGTCGTTACCGTGAGTTTCATTACGCCATCGGCTTCGGTGGCGGCGCCGGCGCCGCCATTAAGGTCATATGCCTGCCATTTCGCGCCATCTATTGCGCCATCATCAAAGTCGTCAAAGAAGTCAAAGGTACTCGCGCCACTGGACGATGCGGTCGCCGAGACGTTGCCGTAATACATTCGGATGGTGTTGCTCCCGACACCCAGTGTCGGGACTTTCAGCCAGAACCGGCTGTCCATCTCCTGCCAGAACGAATATTCTTGTGAACCATCTGAACTCGTGAACCGAACATCCGCATAATCGTGCCGGAGTTTAGGAGTTCCGGCGTTGTAGCGGGTGACAATTTCGCTGGCGGACAGGGCCCGGTTGTAGATGCGGGTCTCGTCAAGCGAACCATCAAAATAATAAGTAGCACCCAAATTATTATATACTCCCATCATTAGATTATAGTCATTGTTAACATTGCTGCCATAAGAAGCAGCACCATCTATGGCCAAATTAGTATCTTCTGTTCCATTTATGTAAACATTAAAGCCAGACGATGTTCTTATCCAAACAATATGATTATAAGCACCAATATTAAGAGATAAGGAAGATGTCCAGTCTTTTGCATTAGACCCAGCATAAAGCCTTCCGTCTAATCTTTGTTGACCACCAACATTACGTAAATGCAAATCCCATCCACCAACAGCGCTCTGACCATAATCGCCCTTCATTATCAGATATTTCGCATCTTGTAATACATCAGGATAAACCCAAAGTTCTATTGTAAAATCTCCAGTTCCAAAATCTAATGAATTATTATCACTAACATTCACATAATCATCCGTGCCGTCAAATGAGAGGGCATTGCCGAATCGGCCTGAGGTGGTCCAGGTTGGGTCATTGGGTGCGGCGGCTAAAGTCCCATTATTCCCGTTCCCACTCATATCTGCAACACTCGTCCCTGACCCCTCGCTAAAGTGCCAACTGCCGACCAGCCCGGAGCCGTAGCGGGTGCTGACCTCTTCGGCCGTTAGCGCCCGGTTGTAGATTTTCACCTCGTCTAATAAACCTCCGAACCAATTTCCGGAAGGGTCGTCGTTATAATTTTTCCCAAACATTAACGGAGTATCAGAGTTATAAATAGAAGTCTGAAATGAACCGCTGGTAGTTGTATCAACTCTTTTGCCGTTCACATATATATAAATATAACCTGCTGCCCCTGTCTTATAAACAGCCGTTATATGTTGCCAAACATTGGCTGCGATAGCCCCATTATCGCTATCCCTGAAACAATAATTGGCGCCTCCATCCGAACTTATACCCAAAAAAACCAGTCCGGCAGAAGTAATACTTACAATATACGACCTATATCCGACGGTTCCCCATTTGGCAATTACCCTATGGTCTGTAGATAAGGATGGGTTTACCCAGAACTCAATCGTTAAATCACCGGTTATATCCAAACTCGCGCTATCCGGAACATCCACATAATCATCCACGCCGTCAAAGGAGAGTCCGTTGCCGAACCTTCCAGCCGCCGTCCAGGTTGGGTTATTAGGTGCGGCGGCTAAATTCCCGGTATTCCCATTTCCCGACGCATCAGCCGTCGTGATTCCAGTGCCCTCACTAAACGACCACGCCCCGACCGGGCCTGCACCGAAGCCGGCCAGGTTATCGCCGACAAAGTCGCCCGTGTCCCGGAACGGCTCTAACATCACCTGGTAATCCGTGTAATCTGTGGCTGTGTTGTTGGTGACCGTAATCGTCCGGTAGTTAGACCAAGGGTTGTTATTGGAGTTAGACAGGGTTTCAGAGTTGATGACGACCTGGTTGCCCAAGACCGCGGTCGGCTCTATGGATGAGGTTTTGCGGATACGGATTGTGTCCACAATGCCATTAGAGCCCGGGGTATTACTGGCGAATCGTATGTAATCTATTTTTGTCCAGGCAACACCCCAAGCGTTAGCCCGCCAGACGGTCCAATCACCATTATTTATTTTTGCCCGCCACTTGTCATCGCTTGTCCGCCATTGCAATTGGACCGTATACCAGGTATTAACCGCAAAGGATTGGATAAGTTGCCACGCACCACTTTCAAACATGGATATATTCCCATCAGCGAAGGTAAAATAGAATTGAGCGCCTGATGCATTTTCCCCCAATATAAGCTGATGCACGTAACCAGTTGTTCCTAAACCACACATCCGACATATCATTTCACCGTCTTCCGGTCCTGAAGCAAGAAAATACCTATAGATATTGGCAGATGCTGTATTTTTAACCTTAATGGCTTTTATTCCTTCAGAAACGGTTGTTCCTTGAACCTCAACATCTGAGTCGCCTGACCAGTTGCCTTGTCCGTTCAACGTGCCATCGGTATATGAATTAAAATCATCGCCGAAGGCAAAGGTATTGCCGATATTAGACGAATTCGTGGCACTGGAATTACCGTAATACATCCGGATGGTGTTGCTCCCGACACCCAGTGTCGGGACTTTCAGCCAGAACCGGCTGTCCGTCTCCTGCCAGAACGGCAGTTCCTGCGAACCGTCCGAGTTGGTGAATCGGACATCGGCATAGTCGTGGCGCACCTTGGGCGTTCCGCCGTTGTAGCGAGTGATAATCTCCGAGGCGGACAGGGCCCGGTTGAATATCTGGACTTCGTCTATTGTGCCGTTGAATAACGACTCAATATAGGTTTGTCTCCTAAGAGCACCAATGGTAGATATATTAATATTATTATATGTTCCTGCTATTAGATTAATAGCCTCTGCTATCTGCACCCCATCTACATAACCAGTAATTACGCTACCATTTTTTACATAAACTATATAATGCCAGCCATTATCAATCTTAGGAAAAGATACTGAAGTCCAACTTAACGCACTAGTATCATCATTTCTTGAACTAATACTTAAGTAATCGTTGTTGGAATCTGCCGCATCAATTCTTATTAGCCAATAAGGATAGGCAGAATTACTACTGCTACCATGACTAAAATACTCGCCTTGATATCCTGCCCCGTTTTTTTTCTGCCATAACGAAATAGTCCAATTACTTAACAAATCTACTTTCTTATTTCCAACATCAACATAATCATCCACCCCATCAAAGGAGAGTGCCTTGCCGAATCTGCCGTCTACCCAGGTTGGACCGGTGGCGGTCGGGCTAAGCGTCCCGTTATTCCGGTAATCTGTGGAATCTGTGGCTATGGAACCAGCGCCCTCCGAGAAATGCCAGCTCCCGACCAGGCCCGAGCCGTAGCGGGTGCTGATTTCTTCAACCGACAGCGCCCGGTTGTAGATTTTCACCTCGTCCATCAGGCCGCCAAAATAACTTGATCCACCATATTGCCCAAATATTAACGGCGCATTCAAATCCGGCATTGTTAGTGAGACACTTGTTGATCCTTTTGATACTCCATTAACATAAATATTCCAATTACTTCCATTTCTCGCCATTACTATATGGTACCATTGTCCTACTTGAAGACCCGCTCCTGAAGTTGCAAAGTTGATGACAGGGCTGTTATTAAAAAAACTGATTTCATTTGAAGAATTTATAACAAGTAGCCAAAGATTATTTCCATCTACATACTGTGCAACTAGACCCTGCTGAGCGGATTGTTTATTAAACTTAAACCACGTTTCTATTGTGAAATTTCCTGCTCCAAAATTCCAATTATTTGAATCAGGCGCTTGCACATAATCATCCACCCCGTCAAAGGATAGTCCGTTGCCGTATCTTCCAGCCGCCGTCCAGGTCGGGTCATTAGGTGCGGCGGCTAAATTCCCGGTATTCCCGCTTCCCGACGCATCTGCCGTCGTATTTCCAGTGCCTTCACTAAATGCCCAGCTCCCAACTAATCCTGTATTATTGATGCCGTCATTGAGGCACTCGCCCGTATCCCGGAACGGTTCAAGCATCACCTGGTAATCCGTGTAATCTGTGGCTCCGGTATTGGTAATTGTAATCGGTTTATAGAATGCCCAGGTGCCGCCGCCCGGATTGGTCAGGTTGCCGGTGGTGAACTGCTGGTTTTGTCCGTAGGTCGTGCCGCTGGGATTGTTGGCCACGGCCCGGAAGTTATAGGTCGCGCCCGGAGAGAGCGCGGTTAACGTGGCGGTGACCGCGACGTCCACAGCGCCACTGCCCAAACTCTGCGCAGAGGTAGTATTCCCATAGGCCGCGGTCAGCCCCCATTCAAACCAGCCGGCGCTGGCCGCGCCGTTCGGATTGACCGTGCCGTTTAACTGGGCCGAGGATATGGTGATATTTGTGGCCGCGGTGGTATTCACGGTCGGCGTTGAGATGGTATTGTTCACCGTGATGGTGATTGCTTCCGAATCGGATAAATTCGGACTGCCGTTATCGGTCGCGGTAAAGGCGATATCAGGATAAACGCCGGATTGGGTGGAGGAAGGTGTCCACTGGAAGAGACCTGAAGTGGAATTAAGGCTTGCGCCTGGGGGAAGAGCGCTGGAATAGGTGAGCACATCGCCCGCATCCGCATCCGTGGCCGTAATCACAAATGCCAATTCCACGCCTTCATCGGCGGTCTTGTTGCCGATGGCCTCTAACACCGGCGTCTGGTTGACCTCCTGCACCGTTATGGAGATGACCTCTTCAGCATACAGGTTCGGACTGCCGTTGTCCGTCACTCGGAACGTTACATTATTATATACGGCGGACTGGGTGTAGGAAGGAGTCCAGTCAAAGGTGCGGGTGGCGGGCGTAAACGATGCGCCGGACGGCAGGTTACTGGCTGTATATGTCAGCCCATCGCCGTCGTCATCAGTTCCGGTAATGACAAACGAGATGGCCACGCCCTCGTCGGCAACCCGGTTGCCAATCTCCGTTAAAACCGGCGGCCGGTTGACGTTATTAACCGTAATCCAGATGGGCTCTGAATCGGTCAGCCCGCTGGAATGAGCCGTAAAGACGACGTTATAATTGCCGGATTGAGAGTAGTTGGGCGACCAGTTGAAAGCGCCGCTGACTGCGTTCAACGTTGCGCCGGTCGGCGTTGAGGTCATTGAATAGGTAATGGCGCCGCCGTCCGGGTCTATGGCCGCGAGCGTGAATGGGAGGTTGCCGCCCTCATTGACGATTTGGTTACCGGGGTTGGTCAGGACCGGCGGCCTATCCACATTATTGACCGTTATCGTGATGGCTTCTTCCGCCCACAGCCCACCCGTATCAGTCACCCGGAACTTAACATCAGGATAACTGCCGGCCTGGTCGTAGTCCGGGGTCCAGCCGAAGGCGCGAGTGGTCGGCGTAAATACCGCGCCTGCGGGAAGACCTGTGGCTGAATATGTTAACGTATCGCCCGCATCCGGGTCTGAGCCGGCGACCGTAAAGGTGAGTAACGTATTCTCGTTGACCGTCTTATTGCCGACGGCCGTAAGCGCCGGCGCCCGGTTAACATTATTGACCGTGATGGCGATGGTTTCTTCGGCATAGTCGCCCCAGTTATCCGTGGCCCGGAACTTGACGCCTGGATAACTGCCGGCCTGGTCGTATGAGGGTGTCCACTGGAAGAGCCCGTTGCTGGAATTAAAGCTGGCGCCTGGGGGCAACCCCGTTGCCGAATAGCCGATAGAATCGCCCGCATCAGGGTCAACCGCCGTGACCGTAAAACTTAAGTTCGTATTCTCGTTTACGGCTTTATCGCCAATCGCGGTCAGGATGGGCGTATTATTGCTGGTATTAAAGAGCCGATTTGAGCCGTAAGCCATGCCGGCTGAATTGCTTGCCACTAAACGATAATAATATGTTTTGTTTGAGGTCAGGCCGCTGATGTCGGCCGTAACATTAATAGACGTGTAGCCGTTGCCCAGTGCCTGCGGTGTCGTGGTCAGCCCGAAATTAGTATCCAGTCCATACTGGAAATATGCGGTGGTCGGGGCGCCGTTGGGGTTAGCCGTGGCCTGGAGCGTGGCCGAACCGGGCGTGACATTGGTCGGCCAGTTGGCCGTGACGCCGGGCGCCGGCTGGGGCGCTGTTGAGAAACTCCAGACTGCCGATGGAATTGACCATCTTTCATTCCGGGCATAGACCTGCCACCAGTAAGTCGTACCGTATATCAACATCCCGGCATTATAGGTGGTGGAGACGGTATTGGTCTTAAAGGCCGGCTGGTTTTCAACCGTGCCGAAATAGACATCGTAAGAAGCCGCGCCGCTGGCGGCCGACCACGACAACTGCTGGTTGACGCCGATATTAACGGCTTTATCCTCGGGCGCCGGCGTAGTTACTTCGGCCGGTGCGGCCGGCCAGGTGGAAAATGATAAGTCCTGTCCGTATTTGGTTCCGGCCGGGTTCTGCGCCACGATTCGGCAATAATATGTCGTAGAAATAGTCAGGCCGGTCAGGTCAACCGAGAGCGGTAACGGCTCGGCGGCCGAGTAGAAGCCCAGGTACTGGTGCGCGGTTGCATTCGTATAAGGCGTCACCGCGCCCCATTCAAACCAGCCAGATGTCTCAAGCCCAAAAGGATTGCTGACCGTGCCGTTCAGCCGGGCCGAGTCAAAGGTAATATTATCGGCCGGAACGGTCACGGCAACCGGCGCACTGCTGTCGCTGAGGGTACCAGGGCCGCTACTGCCGGTGTTGCCGCGTTCACACAGCCCGCCGTAACCACAGATGACACAGATGACACAGATAATTCCAATTACTAATTTCTTTGGCATAATAACCTCCTTAAAGTAAACGGATTAAACTGATTAAGCGGATTATCCCGCTGGGGCGGGACTCCGCTGTCGCTCCGTCCGTTCAATCTGCTCAACCCGCTTACATAAAATATATGCAAATACTATGCCACCTGTCAAGATAAATCCTTTAACACGAAAACTTTTTATCCTTAAGACAGTAAGTCCGATTGTCTTAAGGACGAACCTGTAAGGAAACCCCTCCAGAGGCGGGCAAGCAGGAAAACAGGACCCCGAAGGCATTCGGGGTTCCGGGCTTCCTGGTCTCCTTATAAAATATAAGCAAATAGTGTGCCACCCACCCCCCAAAATTCCAACTATTTTCCAATTATTTTCGGTTTAGTAAGCGGATTTAACGGATTCAGCAGATTTTACCTGCTTTCCCCGTCCCTCAAGAAATCGTATCAGCTCAATCCGCTCAATCCGCTTACCGGCAGATTTGTTACGATATCGTAACATTTGTTACGCAAACGTAACATCACATAACCCCAGTAACTATAATGGGTTCGGAGCAGTTTTTTGGACACCTTCCGCAACTGCCGTAACCATATAGACTTAAGTCGGTGGAGATCCCGCCACTTACCCGTTCCGGGTTCTCGCTCTGAGAACCCATCAGGGTTCGTAGAGTGGCGGGGTTCGTAACAAAATACCCTGTAAACGGATTAAACAGATTAAACTGATATATCCGTTCTCCCAGTGGGGTCAGGACGAGTCCGTTAAATCAGTTCAATCCGCAATCTCGGAGCGCCAGCGGAGACCCCGCTCTTTGCGAGACAAAGAGCGGGGCGCAATCCCCAATCCGCCCCGCCATCCGGCGGGATTTCGCTGCGGCTCAACATTCCGCAATCCCAAGTGTCTGGTTTTCCATACAATGGGGGTACCCCCGGTATACCCCCCGACCTCCCCCACACCCCCCACCACTCGCCCTACCATAATATACCCCGCTCTGTTTAATAACATAACCTTATCTATGAAATAACATAATGTTATCTCTTCAATAAGATAACATTATCTCACCAATAACATAAGGTTATCTCTTAAATAAACTAATATTAGTCGGCAAATAGAATAACCTTAGTTCATAAATAAAATAACCTTAGCCCGCTTATGACATATCGTTACTTATCAAATAAGATAAGGTTATCTCTGCCGGTGCATACTACATTGCATCAGATAAGATAATATTACCTCATCCGGATAGGGATTTTGAATCGGTTGACACATTCGCATGGCGAGAGTGTAAACCGGATGTCTGACGTCAGACATTACCCCCCCCCCTTAACACGCCTGCCCGCCTCTGGAGGGAATCCCACGAATCTACAAATTATACGAATCCCGCTATCCCGTATAAGCACGGGACGCCGCTCGGCTCCGTAAGTAGCGGGATATCCACCGATAATCTGTAGTCTGGCAGTTCCGCTTTAGTGGAATACTGCCAACTATAGTGGGCTGCAACTTCACAGGCAGCCCACTATTAAATCCGCTCAATCTGCTTACTATATAACAAAAAGCATACGTTTTGTCAAGTGAAGCCACTAAACTTGTCCCGGGATAGGGAATCTACCCTGAAAACAAACACTATAGTTGTTTATCTTTTCGTGCCTTTGGGCTTTCGTGCCTTCGTGGTTAGGTTCATCAATATTTTGCAGTAAGTCTTATAAAGCCGCCCTGGACTTTGTAGCCCTTGCCGTATTCGGTTAAATCATCACTGAAGTCCACAAAGTTGTATCCAAATCCA
>JACQXL010000220.1 GCA_016208805.1 Planctomycetota bacterium
AGAGGTGTAGGGTTATCTTAAGAGGGGTGCAGGGTTATCTCAAGAGAGGTGCAGGATTATCTCAAGAGGGGTGAGGGGTTATCTCAAGGGGGGTGAGGGGTTATCTCAAGGGGGGTGTGGGGTGGGGATATAGGTCAGTGATATATTCTGTTATAGTTTGATACATTTTGCTACATTTCTTGTCAGGTTTTGTCATATTTGGTATTAGTAAGCGGATTGAACTGATTAAACTGATAATTTATCCGCTATATCCGTTTAATCCTGTTGTTAATTATACCCCGTAGAACAGGTAGGTCAGGATGAAGTCAAATATCAGGATGGCGACGAATGAGATAACGACCGATTTCATCGTGGCCTGCCCGACTCCGGCCGCGCCGTTTTCGGCCCTCAAGCCCTGGGCACAGCCGACCACGCCTATCGTCACCCCGAATATCAGCGCCTTGAACAGGCCCGTATAGATATCTTTCAGCACCAGCATCTCCATCGCGTTACGGAAATATAATGTATAACTGACATCCAGCACGACGTTGCCGATGACCCCGCCGCCCACGATGCCGACCACGTTGGTGTAAATCGTCAACAGCGGGCAGACCAGCGCCATTGCCAGCACCCGCGGCATAACCAGGAACTGGACCGGGTCTATGGACATCACTTCCAGCGCATCCAGTTCTTCCGAGACCTTCATCGTGCCCAGTTCCGCGGCCACGGTTGAGCCAATCAGCCCGGCCATGATGTAGCCGGTCATTACCGGGCCCATTTCACGGCACATAGATACGGCCACCAGCGAGCCGATGGATGCCTCCTGGCCGTAATCAGCCAGCGTCAGGCCGGTCTGCAAGGCCAGTACCATTCCGGTAAAGATGGCTACCAGCATCGCCACCGGGAAACCGCCGAAGGCGCAGATTTCTATCTGGTGCATAATATCCGGCAGGCGTTTGCTGAAATACCGGCGGGCCGTGACAGCCCGGCTTAACAGAAGCAGGTGATAACCGATGTCCTGGGTTACGTTGGTAATATTGTCTGTCAACATTCTTAACAACATAGTTAAACCAGTTTACTTAATTAAATCCGGAAGGCAAGTAAAATTATTGTGATTTTTCTTGACCCGTTAGAGGCATTTAATGTATAGGGGGAAACATTTAACTTACGGCAGTCTCTAACGGGTCTTGTCCAGCATCAGTGCTGGACTGCCTGCGGGCTTGCTATCATAGAAATATGCTATTTGATTTCGCTGCCATCTTAGCGTTCATCATCATTGCAGTCCTTTTTGTATTGGTCACGCTGATATTTTCCTGGGTTGTACGGCCATCCAAACCCAGTGCCGAGAAGGCATCCACCTATGAATGCGGCGAGAGGCCGTTCGGGCCGTCCTGGATAAAATTTAATATCCGCTTCTATGTGATTGCTCTCATTTTCATTATCTTTGAGGTGGAAGTGTTGGTCTTATTCCCCTGGGCGGTTATTTATAAATCGTTGGGGCTGTTCGGATTTGTTGAGATGCTCATATTCGTGGGCATCCTACTGATTGCGCTGGCATATTTGTGGAAGAAGGGCGATTTGGATTGGGTTAAGTCTAACGAGACAAATTCCAAATAAATTCCAATGACCGAATGGTTGGAATTTGGTGCTTGGAACTTGGAATTTTAGAGAGTTATGGGATTGATAGAGAACCGGTTTGACAAGAACATCATCGTCACCAGCGCTGATTATTTCATCAACTGGGGCCGGGCCAATTCGCTCTGGCCGGTGACGTTCGGGCTGGCCTGCTGCGCCATAGAGATGATGGCGACCGGTATGTCGCGCTACGACATCGCCCGCTTCGGGGCCGAGGCGTTCCGGCCGTCACCCAGGCAGGCCGACCTGATGATTGTCTCCGGTACGATTACCCTTAAGATGGCATCGCGGCTGAAACTGATATACGAACAGATGCCGGAGACGAAATATGTCATGGCGATGGGCGCCTGCGCCTGTTCCGGCGGCCCGTTCGTAAAGCATTCCTATTCCGTGCTCAAGGGCGCGGACCTGGTCATTCCGGTGGATGTCTATATACCTGGTTGCCCGCCCAGGCCCGAGGCGCTGCTGGATGGACTGATGAAACTTCAGGCATTGATTAAGGAACGGACTATCGCCAAGCAATCAGTATGAATATACAGGAAATAGCGGATAAGTTGAAAGGCCGGTTCGGCGACAGCGTGGAGTTTGTTCCGGTTGCTACGGGCGATTCGTTCATTATGGTAAAAAGGGAATCGCTCATCCCTGAGGCAAGATTCCTACACGAGACGCCGGAACTGTATTTTGACTCCTTGATGTGCCTAACCGGCGTTGATTATCCCGATAACTTTACTGTGGTCTATCACCTGTTTTCCACCCGGCATCTTCATAAGTTAGTTCTTAAGGTGTCGGGTGCCAAGGATAGTTTGGTTCAGAGCGTATCGGGTATCTGGCCGACCGCTAACTGGTTTGAACGCGAGACTTACGACCTGCTGGGCGTGAAGTTTGATAATCATCCCAACCTGACCCGGATACTGCTGCCTGATGACTGGACCGGCCATCCGTTAAGAAAAGATTATCAATACCCCAAGACTTATCAGGGGTGTCCCTGCGAGATATAACGATGCAGACAGAAGAAATGATGATTAATATGGGGCCGCAGCACCCGTCCACGCACGGAGTGCTCCGGATGATACTCAGGACCGACGGCGAGGTCGTCAGCGAGGCCACGCCGAATATTGGTTACCTGCACCGCGGGCTGGAAAAGATAGGGGAGAAACTGAATTATCACCAGTTCATGCCTTATACGGACAGAATTGATTATCTGGCGGCGATGAACTGCAACATGGCCTACGCGATGGCGGTGGAGAAACTGGCCGCGATAGAAGTTCCGGAACGAGCCCAGTATATCCGGGTGATTATGGCCGAGTTCAACCGTATCGCCAGCCATCTGGTATTCTTCGGCACGAGCGGACTTGAGGCCGGCGCCTGGACGCCCATCGTCTACGGGTTCCGCGAACGTGAAACCATCCTGGACCTGTTTGAGATGACCTGCGGCGCGCGGCTTACATATAATTATATGCGCATCGGCGGCGTATCGGCCGACCTGCCGGACGGATTCATCCGGAAGGCCGAGGAGTTCTTAGACTACTTTGAACCCAAGGTCAAGGAATATAATAATCTGCTTACATATAATAGGATATTCATCAACCGGATGGTCAATATCGGCGTGATGAGGCCGGAACTGGCCATTGCCTACGGCGTGACTGGGCCGAACCTGCGCGGTTCGGGTGTCAAATGGGACCTGCGCAAGAACGAGTCGTATTCCGTATATGACAAGTTTGAGTTTGAGGTTCCGGTCGGCACCGGCGAACTGGGCACCGTCGGCGATGCATGGAACAGATACCGCGTACGGATGCTGGAGATTGAGCAAAGTGTAAAGATTATCCGCCAGGCGCTGAAACAGATACCGCAGGGCGAGGTCAAGGCCAAGGTCGGTCGGGTATTCAAGCCGCCGGCCGGTGAGGTCTATGTTCGGGCCGAGAACCCGCGCGGCGAACTGGGATTCTACATCATCAGCGACGGTTCGGCCAACCCGTACCGGCTGAGAATCCGCGCGCCGTCATTCAATAATATCAGCGTTGCGTCGGAGATTGTCCGCAACACCATGATTGCGGATATGGTCCTGATACTGGGCAGTCTGGATGTGGTGCTGCCGGAAATAGACCGGTAGTTATAGTTCGGCTGTTGAGGCAGGCCGATTACAGCCGACTATACCCGGCAGTAATTCGCTGCCGCTCAAACTGCCGGAGTACGGATTTATGCTGAAAGAATATATTGATGCCATAAAAGGTTTTGCCGAACGGAACCTGCCGGTGATAAATGTGCCGGTGGAACTGTGGTATATTGCATGGATTTTCATATTCGGCGGCGCAATCCTGGGCGGCGCGTTGTTATTCGCCGGGCTGGGCGCGTATGTCGAACGGCGGGTGGCCGGGTTCCTCCAATCGCGGTTGGGCCCCAACCGGGTCGGGCCGCAGGGGCTGTTGCAGTTCATGGCCGATGGCATAAAATTAGTATTGAAAGAAGACCTGATTCCGGACGCGGCTGATAAACTGCTTTTCCGGGCCGCGCCTTATGTCCTGTTCATCGGGACGCTCGGTGTGTTTGCGGCACTGCCGTTCGCCCAGAATATCGGGATAACCAATATTAATATCGGGTTGCTCTATATTATGGCCATCTCCAGTTTTGTGGTCATCGCCATTATCATGGCCGGATGGGCCAGCGCCAATAAATGGTCGCTGTACGGCGGGATGCGCTCGGCCGCCCAGATTATCAGTTACGAGATTCCCATCGGTATTTCCTTCCTTCTGGTAATTATGATTACCGGCACGATGAATATGCACCAGATTATAGAAGGGCAGGCCGGCGGGTTGCACCGCTGGTTTGTGTTCAGGTATCCGCCGTTTACCATGATAGCGTTCCTGGTTTATTATGTGGCCGCGATGGCCGAGGTCAACCGCACTCCGTTTGATATCCCCGAGGCCGAATCGGAACTGGTCGGCGGGTTTCATACCGAATACAGCGGAATGCGCTTTGCCATGTTTTATATGGCCGAATACGCCAATATGTTTGCGGTCAGCGCCATTGGCACGATACTGTTCCTGGGCGGTTGGCAGAGCCCGCTGCCGTTCAATATCCTGGTGCCGTTGGGGACTGATTTTATCAGTTCAAACCAGTTCTTCATCCAGATGCTGATATGGCTTGAAGGATTCGGCTGGTTCCTGTCCAAGGTGCTCTGGCTGGTGTTCCTGATGATGTGGTTGCGCTGGACATTGCCGCGCTACCGGGTGGACCAGTTAATGGCCGTTTGTTGGAAGGTGCTATTGCCCGTGGCGTTCTTTAATATGCTGGCCGTCGGGCTGTGGTTGTTGTTATGATAAATTACTTCAAGGCTATTATCGTCGGGTTGTGGTCGGTCGTGGTCGGCCTGGCCATAACCATGAAATACTTCCTGGCCCAAAAGTATACCATGCAATATCCGGAAGAACGCTGGACAATGCCGGAGCGATTCCGGGGCCAGGTCAAGTGTAATGCGTCTAATTGTATTTCCTGCATGTATTGCGTTAATATCTGTCCGGTCAGCTGTATCAAGTTAGAGAACGTTAAATCGGAACTGCCGGTAAAGGTAACCACCAAAGAGGGCAAGGAAATGAATCGGATAAAGGATGTGACTAACTTCGAGATAAACGTGGCCACCTGCATTTATTGTGGCCTGTGCGCCGAGGGCTGCCCGACCGGCGCGATTGATATGAGCCACGATTACGAGATTGCTTGCTATAGCCGTAAGAACATGGTCTACCAGTGGGCGGACAAGAAATAATATGAGTGAACTGATTTATCAGGTGATATTCTACGCGTTTGCGGCGCTGGTGGTCGGCTCTGCCTTCATCGTTGCCTTTTCGCGCAATATCGTCTATTCGGCATTCGCGCTGCTGCTGACGTTCTTCGGCGTGGCCGGATTGTATGTATTCCTGGCGGCCGAGTTCCTGGCCGCGGCCCAGGTGCTTATCTATGTGGGCGGTATCCTGGTGCTGATTCTGTTCGCGGTTATGTTAACCAATAAGATTACCGATGTGAAGCTGTCCAACCCGGCCACCTCGCCTTGGATTGCCGCGCCGCTGGCGCTGGTTATCTTCGCCGGTTTGCTCTATGTG
>JACQXL010000221.1 GCA_016208805.1 Planctomycetota bacterium
GTAAACTCCGTGAAGAATCTCCGTTTTATGCGTATTTGGGACGAGATTCTTCGTCCCGACACTCCGTGTCGGGACTCAGAATGACCATGCCATGCCGCACCACGCGATGCCGCATGGCGTCGTGGCGTGGCACTTTTTGGACGGTCTATTTCCCATTTCGCAAGAGTTCAGTAAATAGTCAAAGTATCGTCAAGAGTAGTCATAAATAGTCAGATATTGTCGATGATACTTGACTACGCTTGACTATGTTTGACAACCCTTGTCTTCCGTCACGGTAGAATAACCGCCTCCAGGCCCATCGCGCGGATTTCATCAACCCTGGTACGCGCCTGTTCATAGTCCGGGAAACTGCCGGCCCAAACATAATATAATTCCCTGCCGTCCAGCGCGATAATGTTAACCGAACTGGTAAGCCCCTTCTCGCGAATGAGTTCGGCCTGGTATTCAGCCGCATTATCCTTGTCAGCAAATTTGCCCAACTGCACCACAAAGGTATCCGGCGGCAGAGAGAGTCTCTCGTTGATTGATTCGGCCAGCCGCCCAGTTGAGTTTTTCTGTTTAAGTTTGAGACATTCGGCCAATGCTGATTGGAGATATTGTTTACCCTGATGCCACTTGTTGACTCTCATCAATATTACCCCCAGATTATAATAAACATCTGGTAAAGGCAACCTGCTTTTATCCTCTTTGAGCGCATCCTCGTAATACTTGATGGCTTTCTGGTAATCCTGTTGAGTCAGAAAAAGATAGGCGATACTATTAAGAATCCGGGCCTTGAGCCAAGAGTATCTGGCACCATCCAGCGCCTGGTTGAACCATTTGAGCGCCATCTCGTGATTATCCAGCGCAAAGTGGCTCAAACCAATCCGGTATTCGGCATCGGCTTTATACGGCGAGTGCGGGTCGGCCGCCAGAAATGTCGTATAACTATTTATGGCTGTAGCGTAATCGCCGGACAGGAAACTCTTTTCGGCCAGATGGAAGTTGTCATTCTTGGGAAAATCCTCTTTAGGCGGTATGCCCGGACAACCGTATCCACAGATTACACAGATTATTAAAATACAGATTGGCATGGAACGCATATTAGTAATTCTATACCAATTTGCGTTGGCGGTCAATAATAATTACTTGATTGAAACCACAGACCCCGCTCTTTGGGACGCAAAGAGCGGGGCTGATGCGCACGGATAAATCAGTGTTTATCTGTGTGGATCTGTGGTTACTGGTTTCCCTTATTCCTGCGCGCTTCCGGTATAGTTCGCAAACCTTTATAGTGAGGAACGAACCTACAAAAGACGATACAACTATAATGCCTAATGACAAAAAAAGCACTAATGTCTAAATGACTAATTAGGTATTAGGTCATTTGTAAACTATTTCGTCATTAGACATTCGCCACGCCATGCGGCATGGCATGGTCACTGTATTATGATCATTGTCGCTCACGGTGGAGTCGGCTCGCGCAAGGCGCTGGCAGACGGCCCGCTCAAGGCGGCCAAGAAGTCCGGCGCAGTCCTCAAAAATGGCGGTTCGGCCCTGGATGCGGCCGTGGCCGGCGTGATGGCGCTGGAAGACGACCCGCGCTTTAATGCCGGCACCGGCTCGGTTCTCCGGTTTGACGGCACGGTCCAGATGGATGCGGCCGTGATGGATTCCGAAAATAATTACGGCGCGGTGGCCTGCATCCAGCGGGTAAAAAACCCGGTGTTAGTCGCGCGTAAAGTGATGGATTCGCCGCACCGGCTCATCTGCGGCGACGGCGCCACCCAGTTCGCCCGGGTGCAAAACTTCCCGCCCTATAACCCGATTACGCCCAAGGCAATCGCAAACTTGAAACGGGTCAAAAGCCGGATTGCCGCAGGCAAAATCCCGGGCTGGATAAAACGGTTCCGGAAAGAGCCCTGGCGGAGTATGGTGGGCTGCGATACGGTCGGGATGGTGGTTTCAGACGGCAAAGGCAACTTTGCCGCGGCCGGTTCTACCGGCGGCACTTCTTATATGCTGCCCGGCCGGATTGGCGACACGCCGCTTATCGGCTGCGGCATCTATGCGGGTAAAAAAGGCGCGGTGGTGGCGACCGGCGTGGGTGAAGAAATCATAAAAAGGATGCTGTCCAAAGAGGTTTACGAAAAGATTAATCGCGGGCTCTCGCCCCAGCAGGCCTGTGAGTGGGGATTGACCCTGTTTGAGCGGACCGTTCCGATAGGCGTAATTGCGGTCACGCTAAACAACTACGGCATTGCCGCCTCGCACCAGATGGCCAGCGCAATATTGAAAAAATAATTACAGATTTTTATTGACACCGGCCGGCCAATCTGATATGGTATCCGGCATATGAAATCGGTGATTACAAATTCGCCATTCCCAATTCGCAATTACCAGTTGGTAACTACCCCCCCCCTCGCCCGCAAATCCTTATAAACACTGCATTGTAGGGCGACACATTTCACCACGGGAACAATTCTTCACCACAAAGCCACTAAGTCTCAAAGGAATCTTTGTGTCTTCGTGCCTTGGTGGTAAAAATAAGGAGGTGGTCTATGGGTAAAACAAAACTGGTAAACTGTGCAATGCTTATCTTGTTGGCAGGCATAATGTTCACCGGCTGCAGCGGCGGTGGCGGTAACCAAACACCATCGGATGATGATGGTCGCAAAATAATAGAAAAAACGATTCAAGAGAATTCCAATGGACGTATTAATCTTTTAGGATTCAAGAAAACAGATGGCCAAAAAATGGAAGTTATAGGCGTAAAAGTATATGAAATGCAATTCGAAGCGGAAATTAAGTATGTA
>JACQXL010000041.1 GCA_016208805.1 Planctomycetota bacterium
CTTTTTTACCTTCGGATTCAAACAGGACGACCTGATGCCCCCTGGTATGCCCGCCGGTAATTTTAACCCTGATACCCGGGATGATTTCTTTGTCGCCGTCTATTAATTCAAGCACGCCGTGTTCCTTAAGCGATATGATATTCTCCTGGAGATAACTGGCCCGGGTGCGTTCGTTGGGGTTAGTGGCATTAGCCCATTCCGCCTTCTGGACGACATACTTTGCGTTGGGAAATGTTGGTATTGCTTTACACTCCGCATTCCGCACTCCGCATTCCGCATTCTGGTAAATGGTATTGCCGCCGGAATGGTCGAAATGGAGATGGGTTAAAACTACGATATTTATGTCAGCCGGTTTTAAGCCGTTTTGGGCCAGGCCGGAGAGCAGGTCAGGTGGATGCCTGATGTCATATATCTTGCGGTAGCGTTCGGAGCATTTGGTTCCGATACCGGTATTGACGAGAATATTTTTACCGCCTGTCTTAATTAACAGCACCCACAATCCCATTGAGATGCGGTTCTTGTCGTCCGGCGGCATCCGTTTTTCCCAGAGGACCCGGGGCACGACTCCGAACATCGCGCCACCGTCCAACTTGAACGAGCCGTCGCTGATGGGAATTATCTCAACGTTGCCTAACTTCATAAAATCTATTGATGTATAGAATGGAATCCGTGTAATCCGTGGCTCGTTACCCGTCCTGGCGCGACCAGTCATACGGTATCTTCTTGGTTTGCGCCGGCAGGCGGTATTCATCCGGTTTTTTGTGGTTATACGGCTCGGAAGGGCAGTTGAGCATTATCGCTTCTTTCTCGCTGATGCACTTGAATCCGTGATAGACCATCGGTGGAATCACCAACAACATCGGGTTATATATGCCCATAAAGAACTCGTTGACTTCGCCCTTGGTCGGCGAACCTGGACGCGGGTCGTAAAGCACCACCTTCATCATTCCGGCCACCACGCTGAAGTAATCGGTCTGGATTTTGTGGTAGTGCCAGGCCTTGACCACGCCCGGATATGCCGTGGTGACATACATCTGACCGAACTTCTTGAAGAATGGGTCATCCGACCGCAGGATTTCCATCACCCGCCCGCGTTCGTCCGGAATGGGGTTGAGTTTCTTTACCACAACGCCTTTTATCATAAAACACCTTCTTAATATGTCATTGCGAGCCATCCCGCTAAAGCGGGAGGGCGTGGCAATCTATTTGTTACGAGATTGCTTCGTCGCTACGCTCCTCGCAATGACACTTCGGAGCGTTTCGCATAACTAATCATCCCATCCAGTATCTGGTCAATGGTTTTTGTCGGCTTATAGCCGATGAGTTTATTAATCTTGGCCAAATCAGGCACGCGTCTCTGCATATCCTCAAACCCTTCCTGGTAGGCCTCGTCATAGGGAACGTATTTTATGGACGATGAACTGCCGGTCTTCTGTTTCACTTTCCTGGCCAGGTTTTCTATGGTGATTTCCTTGTTACTGCCGATATTGAATACCTGGCCGACCGCCTTGTCCAAGTTAACAAGTTTGATAAGCGCCGAAACCACATCGCTGACATCGGCGAAACAGCGCGACTGCTTGCCGCTTCCGTAAACCGTGAGCGACTCGCCTTTAAGCGCCTGCTGGATAAACCGTGGGATGACCATCCCGTAGCGGCCGGTCTGGCGCGGCCCGACCGTATTAAACAACCGGGTAATGATGGTCGGCAGTTTCTTCTCGTGCCAGTAGGCCAGGGCCAGGAATTCGTCTATGGCCTTGGAGCAGGCATAACTCCAGCGCGATTTAACGGTCGGCCCCAGAAGCATATCGGCATCTTCGGTAAACGGGATGTGGTTACCCTTGCCGTAAACCTCGGATGACGAGGCAATCAGAACGGTTTTATTCTTCTTAACGGCGTTTCGCAGGACTGCCTCGGTCCCGCCGATATTTGTTTCAATGGTCTTGACCGGGCTTTCTATAATCAGCCGGACGCCGACCGCCGCGGCTAAATGGAATACCGCATCCACCCGGTCTATCAACTCGGCTAGGAGCGGTTCCTTAAAGATGGATTCTATGGTGTAATGGAATTTGGGATTGGTTTTAAGGTGTTCAATGTTGTTGATACTGCCCGTGGATAGGTCGTCAATAATCCAGATCTCGTGGTCTCCTTTTAGTAGCGCCTCGGCCAGATGAGAGCCGATAAACCCCGCGCCGCCGGTAATCAGATATTTCACAGCGTTTATATATTCTTGTCAATCAACTTCTTTAACTGGTCAAGCGACTGGACGCCGACTACCTGCTCGGCCACGTTGCCGTCCTTGAACAGCAGTAATGTCGGAATCGCCGAGATGCTGAACTGGGTGGCGGTTTCCGGGTTTTCATCAACATTGACCTTGCCGACCTTGAGTTTGCCCTGATAGAGTCCGGCCAGTTTTTCCACGGTCGGTCCGACCATCCGGCACGGCCCGCACCAGGGCGCCCAGAAATCCACCAGCACCGGAATACTTGACTTTAACGCCTCTCCGGCAAAATTGGCATCGGTAAATTCGGTAACTAATGCACTCATAAATTTTCTTCACGTTCACCACAAAGGCACTAATAACACAAAGCCCCGCCGGGATAACTTGGTGACCTTTGTGGTAAATATTATTTCTTTTCTTCAGCGGGTTTAGTTTCCGCCTTCGGCTCTGCGGCGGCTGGTTTGGTTTCCGGTTTGGCTTCCGCCTTCGGCGCCGGGGTGGCCTTGACCGGTGCTTCGGCGGGCTTGCCCGCCGTAGCTTCAGCGGAGGCGGGTGCACCTTCCTTTTTGGCTTCGCCTTCTTCGCCTTTCTGCTTGGCGGCCAGTTTGGCGCCGCTCATCAGCCGTATCTTACGCTGCGCCCGCTTGAGCGTCTTGGTGCACGCTCTCAAAAGCGCCGCATCGGATTTTGATTTCTTGCCGCTTAACTTTGTTTTCAGCCGCTTTACCTTTTCCTTTAATGTTTCTACTGTCGTCATATCAACTCCTTATGAAGTAAACTGATTAAGCGGATTCAACTGATTATTTATCCGCTTCATCCGTGTACTAATTTACTACATGACAAAAAATAGTCAAGTTTTTATTGGACTTTGTAAATATAATATGTATGCTACGGGGCTATTATGTCCACTTTTATCTCTATACGGGGTGCACGGGAACATAACCTCAAAGACCTCAATATTGACATACCCCGCAACAAGATGGTGGCCATTACCGGCGTGAGCGGCTCCGGCAAGTCGTCACTGGCCTTTGATACCATTTACGCCGAGGGCCAGCGTCGTTATATTGAGTCGCTCTCGGCCTATGCCCGCCAGTTCCTGGAACAGTTGGGCAAGCCCGATGTGGAATCCATCGCCGGCCTGCCGCCGACCATCTCCATAGAACAGCGTTCCGGTGTGGGCACGCCGCGTTCCATTGTTGCCACCACCACGGAAATCTACGATTACTTAAGGGTTCTGTTCGCCCGTTGCGGACAGCCGCATTGCTACAAGTGCCGCAAACCCATTTCCAAGCAGTCGGCCCAGCAGATTATCCAGCGGGTGGAAACCTTTCCGGCCGGCACCCAGATTACGATTCTGGCACCGATTATCCGCGGCAAGAAAGGCGAGCACCGCGATATATTTGACCGTATCCGGCGCGAGGGATTCATCCGGGCCCGGGTGGACGGCACAATTATTGAGGTCACCAAACGCCGCTCGCCGCCAGCCCTGGACCGGTATAAGAAACATAATATTGAAATCGTAGTTGATAAGATAATTCTGGGAGACGAACCGGCCGGCCCGCAGTCCCGCCTGGGCGGGGCGGTGGGCGTCACAAATAATAAACCCGCCCAAACCGCTCTGGTTAACACGGCGTCGGTCGTGAACGGGCTCAGGAGCCGGTTGACTGATTCCATAGAAACCGCACTGCGAATCGGCGAAGGTTTGATAATAATCTCGGCGCCCAAATCCGGCGACACACTTTTCAGCGAGCAGTACGCCTGCGTGGAATGCGGCATCTCGCTCTCGGAACTATCGCCCCGGATGTTCTCGTTCAACAGTCCCTACGGCGCCTGCCCGACCTGTAACGGGCTGGGCACCCGGATGGAACTGGACGCTTCGCTGATTGTGCCGGACGAATCGC
>JACQXL010000228.1 GCA_016208805.1 Planctomycetota bacterium
CCTCCAGAGGCGGGCAGGCATCGGTGGATGACGTATCCCCTGAATCAGGGATACATGAGGCTGTTGCACAAACCCAAACACGATCAATATGTTGTGGTATAACCACTAAAAAACACTATATGTTGTATAGTAATTTACAGTTTTGGTGTTTATGCAACAGCCTCACATATCCGTTTTATCCGTTCACGGCGAGGCCGTTCAGGACGAGTCCGCTTAATCCGTTTACCCAAAAACAGGGTAATTTAGCCCCCAAAACACCGATTTTGACGACTTATCTATCCACAACCTCTTATCAATCAATCTCTTATAAACAGGGGATGGGATACCCCACCCCCCTCGCCTTTACCCCTCACCCATATAATCAAAGGAAGTGCTATTTTTAATATAACCAGACGGCATTTTTAATCAAAACAGACGCCGCCCCTTGTAAACTTACTAAAACATACAGTATATAACGGGTGGTATCTGATTGATAAAGAAAGGGCATCTGATTAACAAACGAACGGTATTTCTAATCAAGACAGGCGCTATCTCTTGTCAACTTACCAAAACATACAGTATATAAGGAGCGCCGAGAGTTATTAGCACAGACCGTATCGGTTTATAAAAGAATACGGTATGTCGGTAAATCGCGAGGAAAGCGTTATTTATCCTTGTTTTTTACTTTCTGTTTCTGGCAGTATTAATCTTTCGCTACGGGAGGGATTTGTAACTGGCTGGGTGATTCCAAGGACAACAGTTTGCTGTCAATCTTGTTCAAATCCTTCTCGGTCTGCTGGAAGTGTTTCTGGGCCGTGCCCAGGGTGTTGCCTAACGATTCTATGTCGCCCCGGAGCCGGTTAAAATCTGTCCGCATCCCCTGGAGCGCGCTGCAAATCTCACGCGCGCTCTGCTCTATGTGCATCCCTTTCAAGCCCAGCACAATCGCCTGCAGGTAGGCATAGAAACTGTTGGGCGAGACCGGAATCACCCGCCGGGACAGGGCATAGTCGTTAATGCTCATCTCGGTATCCGTATCGTCTTTGAGGATAATCTCGTAATAGACGTTTTCGGCCTGGACGAACATCAGCGCAAAGTCGGCCGTGCCTTCGGCCGGCAGGATGTATTTCTCGGCGATGTCGTCAATGTGCTTCTTGACATCGCGGCTGAATTGCTTCCGGGCCGCCGCCTTTTCCGACTCGGACAGGGACATCAACCGCTTGAAGTTCTCCAGCGGGAACTTGGCATCCACCGGCACCAGGTACTGACCCAATTTGATGACCGCATCCACCTTCTGGCGCGATTTGAACATATATTGCAGGGTATAATTTTTCTGGGGCAGTATCTGGGCGAGCAGGTCGGCCAGCAGGAATTCGCTCAGGTTGCCGCGCAGTTTGGGCGCAGATAGGATTTCCTGCAGGCCGGAGATGTCCTTGCCGACCTCCAGCAGCCGTTCGCTCGCCTTTTCCAGCGATACGAACTGGCTCTTGACATCGGCCATCAGGTTACCGACATTCTGGTTGGCCGACTGGATATGCTGGATGTTTTCCTGCAGGCGGCTGTTTATTTCCTGGCGCAGGCCGGTGATGACCTGCGTGGTCTGTTGGATATTCTGGGCCAGGGAATCGTTGACCGCCTTCCTGATATTTTCCATCTGTTGTTGCATAAGCATAAACGGCTGGGCGGCCTCATCAGCCCCGGCCGGCGACTTCATTGAACGAATGGTTATGACCAAGTATCCGATTAGCCCTAATATCAGAAGCCCTATCACAATGAGAATAATAATGAGATATACAGGCATAAAATAACTGATGAGATTGCTTCGTCGCTACGCTCCTCGCAATGACGTCATTGCGAGCACAAGCGAAGCAATCTCATTTTGTTACAGATTCTTATTCGTTTCTCCCGGTGGTTTCGGCTTCGGCTCCATTTTGGATACCGTAAATTTCCGGCTAATCACTATCTGGTCGTTGCATAACAGTTCAAAGATATACTGCCCTTCTTTGGGGAAGGCAACATTCTTCAACTCAAAGTTGAATTCCACCGTAGCCAGCGGATTGGGGAAAGGCAGGGGCCCTTTGATATTAATCACGGTCTGGTTTGATTCCGTATGGGTACACCGCAGGCAGGCCTCATACTGGCCGATGCCTTCGGTCAGCACGCAGAATACATTCATTGACGGATGCCGGCAGGGTAATTCGGCAGAAGCGATATTGTTAAAGATGCCAACCAAACTCTTTTTGCCGGTGAAACGGTCTTCCATAAACGTATCGCAAATAATCATCGCCAGCGCAACCGGGACAGGTTTGGGTTTATTTGATTCCATATTCTCCTCCACTAATCAGTAAACTGATTTAACGGATTTATCAGATTATTAAATCCGCTTTATCTGCTCAATCCGCTTACCGAGAAATTAGCACTGTTAAATAAGATTTATACTGCAATAATATATCACATCTCCCGTCATTGTTCAAGTCATCTATAAGCGCTTTATCGGGGATGCGCACCGGGTAAAGCAGATATTCATCTTTCTTGAATCCGATGGTATTCTTCTTCATCAGTTCAGCCCTGGGCGTGCCCGGGCAGACGGTCAGGGTGCCCTTTTTCCGTTCCGGCCCTGAGATGGTCACCAGGTCGGCTTGGCCATCGCCGGTAAAATCATATTCCAGGTAGATATGCGAGAAATAGCCCGTACCTTTGCCCACCCCTTGTATCGGGAAATTGATACTGCGCTGGTAATCCGGTGAGACGCTGAAACCACGCCCGCCCTTGGAGAAATAGACGCTGTATCTTATCGGGATATATCTCAACAGCGCCTTTTTGAGATTGGAGCCGAAACTGGTCTCAAACGAGGTCAGGAATAGGTCCGGGAATCCTTCGCCGTTGAAGTCTTTGAGCCGCAACAGCGGACAAACGCCTTTGAGGTTGATTATCTGTGAGGGAGTTTCCGGATAAATGCCGTTAGCCGCTATAAATATAAAAATACGGGTAACTATCTCGCTGGCCAAATCACCGCCGGTGTAAGCCACAACAATATCTGACATTTTATCCCGGTTGATATCACAGAAATAAACGGACGAGACGCCGATTTCCTTGCCCTGATTGACGTCCTGCAGGAATCGCAGACTGAATTGACCTTTGGTGAACGGAGTGTTGCTCCCGGCCAGTTGCTGGATGTAATAATCCAGGGAAGATGTTGCGCTGTTGTAAATAATTACATCCTTGCGTCCATCCCCGTTTATGTCTCCCATAGAAATATTGGGCAGGGAATTGGAAATCCTGATAAAGTCCGATGAAGATGTCTTTAATTCCTCTGACGGCGTCAGAGGTATCTTGTAAGTCGCAAAACCATTCTGCCAGGACATAAACAGTTTGTATCCGTCCGGTTCTGGGATAATTATGTCGTCTTTGCCGTCATTATTAACATCAACCCCGCCGAAGACAGAGGAAAACGAGATACTGTCTGGGTCGCCCTGGCGGAAAAGCGTATCCATCTTGAGCAGTTCTTTAGGCGCGGTGTCGTAGGTGCCTGAATCATTAAGCGGATAATATGATACCCCGGTTGACGTAAAGAATATCAACTCCTTACCCGGAACGGACTGATAATCACCGCAACCTAATACGCAAGCATCGGAAGAGATTTCCAATAACTGGTCCGGCACGGCATTAAACGATTTGTTACGTTGGAACAGGATGCCGGCATATTTCTTTATCCCGTAGGGGCTGGTGGCGGCTTCGCTGTTCTGCCCGGACGGATTATCCATGGCGGTGAATAATATATCCTTGCCGCCGTCATTGTTGAGGTCAATAAATTTCACCGCATCAATCCGCAGCGGGGTTGACGGAGAGACAGTGATAACAGCAAAATTATCCAGCCCGACTGGGTGAACAATTTCGTCACCATTATCGGCCAAGACAGAAAACGCCGACGCCAAGAACATCAGAATAATGACAATAGATTCCTTCATAGTTAAATCATTGTATGCATTTTATCAGATAAGTCAAGACTTGTGATTGTCTATTTTCCTTGTCTGGGACAGATTTTAAGATATAATTAGTGCCCTATGCGTAAATTAGTTTATCTGTCAGATAACAAGGAATATAATCTGGAGACACCGGGCCTGCCTGTCCCGATGGACATCGGGGCGCAGGCAGGCGAATATCCGTTCACCCGCGGTGTCCACCCGACAATGTATCAGGGCCGACTCTGGACGATGCGCCAGTATTCCGGCTACGGCTCGGCTAAGGAAACTAATAAACGATACCGGTTCCTGCTTGGCAAAGGGCAAACCGGCTTGAGCGTTGCCTTTGACCTGCCCACCCAGATGGGCTATGACTCCGATGACCGGTTGAGCGACGGCGAGGTCGGCAAGACCGGCGTGGCCATCTCAACCCTCGCGGACTTAAGAATGCTCTATAGCGAAATACCGATGGATAAGGTCAGCGTTTCTATGACCATTAACGCCTCCTGCCCGGTCATACTGGCGATGTATCTGGTCCTGGCAGAAGAAAAAGGCATTGCCATGGACAACTTAAGCGGCACGGTCCAGAACGATATCCTCAAGGAATATATCGCCCGGGGCGCATATATCTTCCCGCCCGGACCGTCCCTGCGACTGGTGACAGATATCATAGAATATTCCATCAAACATCTGCCCAAATGGAATTTCATCAGCGTCAGCGGCTATCATATCCGCGAGGCCGGCTCAACCGCCGCACAGGAAATCGGGTTCACCCTGTCAAACGGCATCACCTATATGGACACAGCCATAGACCGCGGGCTTGATGTCAACGAGGTCGGCAAACGGATATCATTCTTTTTCAATGCCCATAACAATGTCCTGGAAGAGGTGGCCAAATTCCGCGCGGCCAGGCGGCTCTGGGCCAAGATTATGAAAGAACGCTTCAAGGCAACCGACCCGCGGGCGATGATGCTCAGGTTCCATACCCAGACAGCCGGCTGCACCCTGACCGCGCAACAGCCGGATAATAATGTAACCCGGGTTGCCTACCAGGCGCTGGCCGCCGTGCTGGGCGGCACGCAGAGTTTGCATACCAATTCCCGGGACGAAGCCCTGGCACTGCCCACCGAACAATCCGTCAAGATTGCATTGCGCACTCAGCAGTTGCTGGCCCACGAAACGGGTATTCCTGCAGTGGTTGACCCCTGCGGCGGCTCGTATTACCTGGAATCATTAACGGATGAACTGGCCAAGTCAGCCGAAGAATATACCAACAAGGTGGATGCTATGGGCGGCGGCGTCAAGGCCATAGAGAACGGCTACTTCCAGAAAGAGATTTCCGCCAGCGCTTACGAGTACCAGAAACAGGTTGAGTCAAAACAACGTATCGTGGTCGGCGTCAACGAGTTTAAGGAATTGGAGAAACCCGGAAAGGCCGGAGCAAACTACCTCAAGGTCTCGCCCCGGGTCCAGCAGGAAAGGAAACGAGAACTTGCCGGATTCAGACGCCGAAGGGATGAACGCAAGATAAAGGAATCTACCCAACTACTGAAAGAATCAGCCGCAGGCGCAAATAATATAATGCCGTCAATTATTGACTGCGTCCGTAATAATATGACGCTGGGCGAAATCTGCGCCGTCCTGCGCGGCGTATTCGGAGAATATAAAAGCGGAACGGAGCGATTTTAATGAGTGCACAGCCTACTGTAAGTATAACGAAGATTGACCATATCGGTGTTGCGGTGAAGAATATAGACAACGCCCTGCGTTTCTATAAGGATGCGCTGGGGCTGGCGCCTCACACTGAAGAGATTCCCACGATGAAGTTAAAGGTCGCCAAACTGGATGTGGCCGGCGTGAAAATAGAACTGATTGAACCGCAGGCAGGCGAAGAATCAGTCGCTAAATTCATAGCCAACCGGGGCGAGGGCATCCATCATATCTGCTTTGATGTGCCGGATGTCAGGGAAATGGCCAGGCATCTGGAGTCAAAAGGATATAAACCTCTTTTCCCGGAACCGAAAACGGGCGCGGGCGGCAGGACGGTCAACTTCCTGAGCCCCAAAGATACAAACGGCGTGCTGATAGAAATCAGCCAACCATAAATACGAGTTACGCAAGACGTCCTAAATGTCATTCCCGCGCAAGCGGGAATCCAGTAAAATTAGTAACTCTTGGATTCCTGCTTTCGCAGGAATGACAAGGGGGTGCGTAACTCGTACATAAATATGGCCAAAGGAAAATTTATCGTTATTGACGGACTGGACGGCTCCGGCAAGACCACTCAGGTAAAACTATTGAGCAGGCATCTGGTGTCCAGAGGATACCCGGTGGTGGAAATCCGTGAGCCCGGCTCAACCGCACTGGGCGAGAAAATCAGGCGGATTCTGCTTGACCGGGCCAGCCGGATGTCGGTGGAAACCGAGATGCTCCTGTATATGGCCAGCCGGGCCCAACTGGTGGCCGAGATAATCAGGCCTGCCCTGGCAAAGAACAAGATAGTAATTGCCGACCGGTTCACCAGCGCCACGATTGCCTATCAGGGATACGGCGGCGGGTTAGGCGGGGATAAAGTTAAAACGGTCGGCCAGATTGCCGCCGGCGGAGCGGCAGCGCGCAGTGACAACGGAGTCCCGCCCCAAGCGGGAGAGTCCCGACCTTATCGTCGGGGCGGCATCAGCCCAGATTTGACCATCATACTGGATATAAAACCTGAAGAAGGGCTTAAACGAATCCATGAAGGCCGGAAAGACAATAACCTTGACCGGATAGAAAGCCGGAGATTAGCGTTCCACAAAAAAGTCAGGCAGGGATTTATATCCCTGTGCAGACAAGAACGGAATTATTATCTGATAGATGCATCAAAACCTGTTGACATAGTCCACCAGCAAGTTATAAAGATAGTAGATAGTTGTTTAAGAAGAAAATAAACGGGGCGTAGCGCAGTCTGGTTTAGCGCGCTTGCTTGGGGTGCAAGAGGTCGGTGGTTCAAATCCACTCGCCCCGATTACTGCCGGTTTGATGGCGCCAGCGGCGCCAGAATTACCGGCAGTTATCCCGTCCCGATGGACATCGGGGCGGGATAATCCACTAATAATATGCCTGTTAATTTCTCCAACATCATCGGCCAGGATTCGGCAGTTGAGACGTTCAACCGAATCATTTCGTCCGGAAAACTTAGCCACGCATATATCTTTGCCGGACCGGATGGCGTGGGCAAATTCCTGTTTGCCCGGACGCTGGCCAGGAACCTACTCTGTGAAACCGGTCAGGGCTGCGGCCGGTGCCGGGCCTGCCGGATGTTGGGAAACAATTCGCATCCCAACTTTAGGGTCATCGGCGTGGCCGAAGGCAAACAAACCATCACCATTGACGATGTCCGCCAGATAGATGAAGAAATGAGATTAACCCCCTTTGTGCCGGTCAAAAACGCTGTTGGCCGGACATACCGCATCTTTATCTTCAACGAGGCTGACCGCCTGGAAGAAGTGGCCGGCAACGCGGTGCTCAAAATACTGGAAGAGCCGCCCAGGGATTCGCTGTTTATCCTGGTGACGGCTCATCCGGAATCGCTTTTGCCGACCATCTTTTCACGCTGCCAGGTTATCAGGTTTTATCCGCTCCGGAACGACGATATCACAAACCTATTCAAGGAAAGGTTAAAGATTGACGACAACCGGGCGCGGTTCCTGGGCTGTCTGGCGGACGGCAGTGTCGGCTACGGAATGCAACTGCATTCGCAAAAACTCTATGAACAGCGCGATTACCTGATTGATAACTTTCCGGGAGTATTAACCGGCGCAGACCGGACGGCCATTATTGAAAGCATAATGGCATACGCAAAATCGGTTAATCATACCGCCGAAGGCCAGCGCCGGGTAATCATCCAGCAGTTCAAGATACTGGGCCTGTTTTTGCGGGACGTGTTGATGTCGCATTATGCGCCGGCGTTTCTGCCGTTAAACCGCGATAAAACCAATCTGGTAAATAAATGGGCAAAAGCCATAACGGCCCAATCGGCCCGGCGGGCGCTGGAACAGATTCTCCAGGCCGAACACTATCTGAAACTTAATATCAACAGTAATCTTGTCCTGGAGAACGCCTTCCTCCAGATGAGCGCATAATGTGTAGATTTGAATTTTGGGGTTTGTGCTATTTGAGATTGTTTCGGATTTCGGCATTCGGATTTCGGATTTAATAGTATATGTGGTTAGTCAGTGTTCGTTACGGCGAGATGCGGTTCATCAGCAACTTCAAGACCAATCTGGCCGACCTGAAGATGGGCAATAAATGCGTGGTCCGGACCGACCGCGGCACCGAGGTCGGCGTGGTCATTTCCAATCCGGAGCAGTTACCGGCCGGGCAGGAGGCCGCCTCTATGGGCGAGGTCTTACGCCGGTTCGGACCCCAGGATACCGCCGAACTCCAGAAGATAGAAAAAGAAAAGAAACCCCAGGTGCTGACCTTCTGCCGGGCCAAAATCAAGGAACTCAACCTGCCGATGGACGTGGTCTATGTGGAATATATCCTGGGCGGCGAAAAGATATCGCTTTATTTCCTGGCCAACGGCCGGGTTGATTTCCGGGAACTGGTCAAGGAACTGGCCCGGGAATATAAAACCAGAATTGAAATGCGTCAGATTGGCGTTCGGGACGAGGCGCGCCTGCTGGCCGATACCTCGCGTTGCGGGCAGGAACTCTGCTGCCGCACCTTCATCAAGGAACTGGAACCGGTCACGATGAAGATGGCCAAAGGCCAGAAGACCACGCTTGACCCGTTGAAAATATCCGGACATTGCGGCCGGCTGATGTGCTGTCTGCGCTTTGAGGATGCGGTCTATTCCGAGTTAAAATCCCAACTGCCCCGCAAAGGCGCCATTGTCAAAATCGCCAAGGGCACCGGCGAAGTGGTCAATATTGACCCCCTGTCCCAGAAAGTCACCGTGGAACTGGGCGGCAACAATAAAGCCGTTATCACGGCGAACGAGATAATTGAAATCATCAAGGAACCGTCCTTGAAAGTAACCGAGGAAGATAACGAGGAACTTGAATAAATGCCTAATGATCCCGCTAAAGCGGGAACGAAAGAAATCTTAAAGCACTAATGACGAAACCCAAATGACGAATGAATTCTTAAATAACCTAATGACTAAATTTAGACATTTTGGCATTAGGGAATTCTTTCGTCATTCGTCATTAGACATTCGTCATTATTATTAATCTCTGTGCTCAG
>JACQXL010000015.1 GCA_016208805.1 Planctomycetota bacterium
GCAGTAAGCACTCCAGCAAATTTATCGCCACCCGGCTGGGTGACGGCGGCAAGCGCGTTATCCTGGAACTCGTGGTCCGGCCACAGCCCGAGACCGAAAAGAAGCCCAAAAAGGCCAAGGCCGCTAAGGTAAAACAAACCGCCGAGGCCGCCAAGAAATAAGAGACTCTACAAAACTATTCGGATACGCTCTCTTTTGTCATTGCGAGGAGCGTAGCGACGAAGCAATCCCCATCATGGGATCGGGATTGCCACGCCCAGTGGGCTCGCAATGACATTGGCCTATGCCAGACTGCATCTTCTGCAAGATTATCAAAGGCGAGATTCCGGCCGCCAAACTCTACGAAGATGAACGGTGCATTGCCATTCTGGATATCAACCCGATTGCCTTGGGCCACACGCTCTTTATCTCCAGGTCACACTATGCCACGTTGGCCGATATTCCCGAGAAAGAATTAGGCCTGCTGACCGAGAAACTGCCGCGGGTCTGCCGGGCAATTGTCAAAGGGACAGGTTCCGAAGGTTTCAACATTATAGAAAATAACGGACGTTGTTCCGGCCAGATAATTCCCCATCTTCATTTCCATATCATCCCGCGCCGGGCGAATGATGAAGTGCGCTTTAACTGGTCGCCCCGGGTCTACCAGAAAGATGAGATGTCCAGGGTCGCCCAGGCAATTACCGATTGCCTCTAAGTAGTGTATGACCAAAATCATTCCTATCGGTATAGTTATCTTCTGGCTGGTGATGACATCTCTATTTATCCGGCGCGAGATTATGCCGGTCATACCGCAGTTGAGCCAGCCGTCTTATGAAACGGTCTTGAGTAATCCCGCCTACCCGGCCGTTTCCAAATTCGGCATCTATTACGGCTCTAAGAAGATTGGCGAATCGGTTACCACCATCGCGCCGCAAGCAGATAAATATTACCGGATTACCAATGATACTGATGTAAGAATACCGGTCGGGTTCCTGATGCGCGACCCGATTAAGATGGCCGGCTATACACAGGTCACGCCGGATTACCGGCTGGATTCATTCCGTTTTGCCATAAAGGCAACGGTCGTACAGTATGAGATATCCGGCACGGTGCGTGGCGAATGGCTTGATGTGACGATTAACACCGCGGGCAAACGGCGCACCGAGCACCTGCCTTATAATCCAAAGACCACCATCTCGGACGGGCTCTCGCCGTTTATCTCTATGCCGCATCTGACCGTCGGCAAGGTCTGGTTAATTAACTATATCAATCCGTTCAGTCTGGGCGTGGAATCGCTCCAGGCGCGGGTGGAGAACCTGACTAAGATTACATGGCCAGACAATGAATACGAGGTCTATGAAGTCATCATAGACACGCCGCAGGGGTTGGTTGGCGGCCAACTGCGCGCCTATATTACGCCCCAGGGTAAAATACTCAGACAGGAATCCTTTGTCCAGGGGATATATCTATTAAACGAAGATTAAGAGGTCGTGATAAAATGGGATTGCTTCGCTTACGCTCGCAATGACGTCATTGCGAGGAAGTCCCGATGAATATCGGGACGACGAAGCAATCTCGCTACACATTATGATTAAACTTGAGAATGTCTCCAAGCACTACGGCGCCAAGGTGGCGGTGAATAATCTCAATCTGGCCATACCGCAGGGCAAACTGTTTGCCTTCATCGGCCCGAACGGCGCCGGCAAGACCACCACCGTCCGGATGCTCACCGGTCTGCTCCAGCCCACCTCCGGCGCGATTACCATCGGCGGGCATAATATCCAGAAAGAACCCGAGGCCGTCAAGAAACTGCTCGCCTATGTCCCGGACCAGCCGTTCCTCTATGACAAACTCTCCGGCCGCGAGTTTCTCCGTTTTGTGGCCGAGATGTACCGGATTAGCAACCCGCACTTTAACGAGCATATCAATAAATATAGTGCGGCTGTTGAGGCAGGCCGATTACAGCCGACTATAGGTAGCAGTAATTTTACACCATGTCGGTATGACGTGGCGCTACCGCTCAAACTGCCGGAGTATGTTGAGACTTTCCAGATGTCCGAATACCTGGACCAGTTGATAGAGACCTACTCGCTGGGAATGAAACAGCGGGTTATAATTACCGCGGCACTGATGCACAATCCCGAGGTGCTGGTTGTGGACGAGCCGCTGGTCGGGCTTGACCCCATCAGCACCAGGGCCGTCAAGCAACTCTTCCGCGCTATGGTAGATGGCGGTAAGACCATCTTTATGTCAACCCATCTGTTGTCCGTGGCCGAGGAGATTGCCGATATTGTCGGCGTGATGCACCAGGGCTGTTTGATTGCCTGCGGCACGTTGGCCGAACTAAAAGCCCGGCATAAGATGCTTGTCCCGAGGGCAGGGTCCGAGGGAACGGATAATCTGGAGGATATATTCTTGAGTATATCAGAAGGCCAAACTAAATGACTAATGACGAAATCCGAATGACGAATGAATTCTTAAATGACTCAATGACTAAAATTCGGTATTTAGTCATTATGGCCTTATTTCGTCATTCGTCATTAGACATTCGTCATTAATGGTTCGCTATGTCATTAACTGCCCTTTATCGTTCCCGTTACCGCACGGTTGCCAACCAGGCCGGCCAGCAGATGGCCGGCAACAGACTCAAGGTGTTGATTATCGCCTTTGCGGCGCTGGGGCTGTGGCTGAGTTTGTTCCGGTTCTTTTACGGCGGGTTCATCTTCCTGGACGGTTTCCCGGACCTCAAGGACTGGGTGGTTGCTTATATCTTTGCCATCTTCTTCTTCTCGTTGGGCTTGATGCTGGTCATCAGTAATGCCATCATCAGTTATTCCTCGTTCTATTATTCAGCCGAATCGGCTGCGCTGATTAGTATGCCCATAACCGCCGGCCGGCTCTTCCTGTATAAACTTACCGAATCGCTGGCCTTCTCGTCCTGGGCGTTCTTCTTCTTAGGCACGCCGTTCCTGGTCGCCTACGGCATCAATACAAAAACCAATCCGTATTTCTACGGCTGGCTGGTCTTGCTGATACTGGTCTTTATCATCCTGCCGGCGGTGGGTGGGGGAGTGCTGACGCTGTTGATAGGTCGGTTCCTGCCCAGGAGCAAACGGGCGATTATTCTGACGCTGGCGCTGATTACATTAGCCGCCATCATGGTTATGATTAGCAATCTGGCGTCATTGCGCGGGATGGCCGTGCCGTTCACCGAGCGCTGGATGCAGGCATTTATGTATAAACTCGCCTTCGCCCAGAATCCGCTCCTGCCCAGTTACTGGATGACCCGAAGCATCGTCAGCGCCGGCCAGGCCAACTACTCTGAATCCGGATTTTTCCTGCTGATGCTTTTAGCCAACGGACTGTTTATCGGGCTGATGGGTTATTATCTGGCCGGTCTGGTCTATTTCAAGGCGTATTCTATGGTGCACTCGTCCAGACACGACCGCAAGTATCCGGCCCGCGGTCTGCTGGATTACCTCGGCTCAGTCTTGCTCTTCTTATTCGGCAAGCCCTTACGTTTGATTATGGTCAAAGACCTCAAGGCCTTCGTCCGCGACCCGGTCCAGTGGACGCAGTTCCTGGTCTTCTTCGGAATCCTGGGCGTCTATTTCCTGAACCTGCGCAATGTGCCTTACATTAATATTAAGGAACCGTTCTGGCAGTATCTGATATCGTTCCTGAACCTGACCGCCACGGTCCTGACGCTGGCCACCTTCACGACCCGGTTCATCTATCCGCAGTTGAGTTTGGAAGGCAAACGCTTCTGGGTCATCGGGATGATGCCCATCAGCCGGGAGAAAATATTCTACGGCAAGTTTATCTTCGCCGTGCTGGGCACAATCATCGTCAGCGAGCCGCTGATATTTATCTCCAGTTGGATGCTGGAGATACCGAGCCACTTGTTGTTCTATCAACTCTATGTGACGCTGATAA
>JACQXL010000229.1 GCA_016208805.1 Planctomycetota bacterium
TGTGCTGTGCTGTGCTGTGCTGTGCTGTGCTGTGCTGTGCTGTGCTGTGCTGTGCTGTCATTATGTCTGGCCTATAACAAATATGTGTAAGAAGTCAAGATTATTTGCTTATTTTTCCTATGAACTGCCGGGCGGTATCTAAAATCTCTTTAATGACCGCTACTTCATGTAACCACCCGCGATAATAGCCGGCAATATGCAACTCATCATAAAGCATGTTAAACTCTTTGAATAAGTTGCCGTTGTGGACGCCGATATATTTGTGCAATGCTTTCTGGTAGGCCTCAACTGATTTGGGCAGTTCTTTCCGGGATAGTCCCCGGTTCAGTAAGTATTCATTGATGGCTTCCAGTATGGATAAATAAGCAGTGCTACATGCCTCACGTACCGGCTTGACATCCGTGTAAAAACGTCCTTCTCGCGGGGCTTTCTTAAGTATCTCACGGGCATTGTGTAAATACCTTATCGCTTCTTTCATACGGCGTAAAGCATATCATCGCCCCATTTTCTCGTCAAGGTTTATTTAGCGGAATTATGTAGTGTGGCTGTTGAGGCATGCCGATTACAGCCAACTATACCCGGCAGTAATTCGCTACCGCTCAAACTGCCGGAGTATGAATTATTTATCCCGATGGTATCGTCCCGCCGATGACCGGTTCAGACCGATGTCACCCGAGGGTGTTAAAGCAAAACCCGGCTTTTTTTAAGGCCATATTCCACTTGCGGAAATATCTACAGGTCGCGGAAAAAAGACGGCTGTCTTCTTGTTTGATAACTAACCTCAATAAACTCCGACCTTGACGGGCTCTTTTCTTAAGCGCGGCAAGTATTTTTTCGGGCGACCAATATTGACGAGGCGGGCCGATTGCCGTTTCCGGGTTAATATTAGATGCTTTAATGGCATTTCTTAAATTCCCGAAATAATAAACTGATTCAGCATAGAGACGACGGCCATCTCGGGTTTTGTAAAGGGATGTGTAATGTAAAGGCAAATGCCGGCGGTATCGTTCCCTGAGTTTCTGGATAACCTTTTTGCCCGACCATCTATGAGAGAAACACATCGGATAGTCAATACCGAGATTCTGCACGGCTTTTGTCCAGTTACCAAAGTGCCGTTCCGCGGCCATAACAAGAGGCAAGTCCTCAGCCCGTACGATCATATATTGAATAGACTGTTTATTGTTCAGGCGGCGCTTAATCGCATGGCAAATTAACGTCTTATTCCAGGGTTGTCTTATCCTCTTAAGACCAAAATATTTCCGATATCTCTTTATGGTCCCGGCCGGCAGATCCATTATTTTAGAGGCTAACTGATAGTTAAAGATTTTCCTGCCCCAGAACTTTCGGAGCCAGATTTTTTCTGCCTCAGTAAAAATATTCTTCCTGGCACGTCTGAGCCGGCTCGTGTCGCTGTGCACGTAATCAGTCTTAAATTCCTGCTTGTAATCCTCTGAGGCAACCTCGTGTATACGGGATAGGTGACTGAAGTTGAGGGCTTTAAAGTACTTCCCGCAGATCTGACAGCGGATTTTTTTCTGTAAAGGATACCGGGCTCTGAGCCGCTCAAGTTCTTTCTTAAGTCTGGCTATTACTATTTTCTGTTTATTTCTCGTAAAGGTCTCTTAAGAGTCCCTGTTATTAGGGGGGGCGGTTATCCCCCCTTACCTAACCTCCCCGACCCACCGGGCATCGGGAAGGGAAAGGGTGAGGGGGACGGTGTTGGTTTATTTCTTGGACTCTACCAGCGGCGAGAGTGTCTTAATAACCTCTTCCATCACAGATAGCAGTTCCTTGAGTTCGGCCACGGTCGTCTCGCCCATATGGGCTATCCGGAAACTCTTGTCTTTCAGTTTGCCGTAGCCGGCCGATATCATATAGCCCCGCTTGCCCAGTTCCTCGTTGAGTTTGTTGATATCCACGTTCCGGGTATTCTCGGCCGTGGTCATGGTCACGGATTCATAGCCCGGTTCGGTAAACAGTTTGAATCTGTTATCCAGCACCCACTTGCGGCAGGTCGCGGACAACTCTTTAATCCGGTTGAAGTGGTTGTCCAGCCCTTCCTTTAGAATCTTATCCAGTTGGTAGTTCAGGGCGAACATATGCGATACCGAAGGCGTAGTCGGCGTCTGGTTCTTGGCGTCAAACTGGTCAAAGACCAGGAAGTCAAAGTAGTAGCCGCGATTCTTGACCTGCTTGGTGCGCTCCAGGGCCTTGTTGCTGATGGAGCAGATGGCGAATCCGGGCGGGAGCGCGAAGCCCTTCTGCATGCTGGCCAGGCAGACGTCTATGCCGTAGGCGTCAACCTCTATCTTGGCGCCGGCCATTGAGCTGACCGCATCCACGCAGAAGACTACTTCGGGATATTTCTTTACCACCGCGGCAATCTCCTTGAGCGGGTTCATCACGCCGACCGAGGTCTCGTTGTGGGTGATAAAGACCGTATCATACTTGCCGGTGGCCAGGGCCTGGTCAACCATCTTCGGCTTGATGGCCTTGCCCAGTTCCACTGAAAACTTATCGGCCTCTTTGCCGTTGAGTGTGGAGATTTCAAACCAGCGTTCGCCGAACTCGCCGCAGACGAAATGGGCCGCACGCTTGTTAACCAGGTTACGCGAGCAGGCCTCCATTATCCCTGTGCCGGATGAGGTGACCAGATAAATCTTGTTCTTGGTGTATAATAACTGCTGGAGTTTGGACTTGATTTGTCCATGCATATCGGCGTATTCCTTAGTCCTGTGGCCAATCATCGGCGTGCCCAGAACTTTAAGAACATCTGGGTAAACCTCCACCGGTCCGGGGATAAACAGTTTCTTGTGCATATAACCTCCTGTATACTGAACTCTTGCGAAATGGGAAATAAACCACCCAAAAAGTGCCACGCCACGACGCCATGCGGCATCGCGTGGTGCGGCATGGCATGGTCATTCTGAGTCCCGACACGGAGTGTCGGGGCGAAGAATCTCGTCCCAAACCCTCATAAAATGCAGATTCTTCACTCCGCTTCGCTCCGTTCAGAATGACAGAGGGGGCGTTTCGCAAGAGTTCAGTGTATAGTCAAAAGGTCAAGCATTGTCAGAAAGTAGTCAAGGATTGTTACGATACTTGACTATGCTTGACTATCATTTGACGATTCCTGACTACTTATAATTAATTTTGCTAATCACAATACCGCTTAACAGTTTCGGGTAGAAATCGGTTGATTTCTGGGGCATCCGCTCGTTCTTGGCTGAAACCTTTTTTAACTCCGATATTTTGGTCGGGTTGAGTATGAAGGTCATTTGGTACTTATTCTGACGGACTGATTCCACGGCCTCGTCGGCCGCGCGGACATAGTTGACATACTGGTCTTCGGCCACCTTTTCCTTGGTAATCCCCAGAAGTTTCCAGAGAATCAGTTGGTGCAGGATGTTAACATCCAGATGCTTAAGGGCGGGTGAGCCCTTTTCTTTGATGACCTTGTCCATTATTGATTCGTCTTTGAGAGTGAGCAGGAAATACTTCTTCACGCCTTTAATAGCCAGTCCGAATGCGTGGGCGCTGTAACCGGTGATGCGCAGGTCTTCCATCATCTCGGTCCGGGCGGTTTCCGATTCCTTGCCGTAGGCGCTGAACGGGTATTCGTTAAGCCAGAAGTATTTGTTCAATCGGGCGAGGAACTTCCTGAGCGATAATTTCAGACCGAATATCAGCCGGTGCGTGGGCAGAATCAGCAAGCCCTCGTCATCCATATTGACAAAGGTCATCATCCGGTTATCGTATGATTCGTTGCCCGTGCATTTGAGTCCTTTGGCACGCATCTCGTTGCGGTAATTGAGCGCGGTCTCGTAGCGGTGGTGTCCGTCCGCGATGAAGATGTCTTTGGCCGCCATTGATTTGACAATGCGATTGACCAGCGTCGGCTGGGTAATCTTCCAGAGTTTGTGAGCGACGCCGTATTCGTCCTTGGCGACGACATCGGGCTTGCGGAGTCGCAACGGAGTCCCGACCGTAGCGTCGGGGCGCCGGCCAGCCACAGAGTCCATTATTTTATTGATGGTCAGGGTCGGGTCTGAATAGAGCATAAATATCTGGCCGGTAGATCCGTGCACCTGGCGCATCGTGTTCAGGCGGTCCATCTTGGGCTTGAGGAGCGTGCGTTCGTGGGCGTGCACGCCTTTGCCCCGCATAAGTGCGGGACTGCCTGTGGGCTTGCCTAATTCCACCAGCCGACCCAGCGCAATAAAGCCCTTGCGCACCATCACCGGCGCATTCGGCATTCCGTACGGCTTGAACTCTTCGTAATAGGCATAAATCGCCGGTTTCTTGTCCTGAGCCAGCACGCCTTTCTTTTGCCAGTCCCTGAAGAACCGGCCGGCCCGGGTGTATTTGTTATTGCCATCGCTGTCGCCTTTGGTTTCTTTGCCCTTGGTGATGCGAATAAGATTATACGGATGCTTGCGGTAATAGCCGGCCTGCATTTTGTCATCAATCTTGTCATATGGTTGGGTTAACACCAGACCGTAATCTTTGACCTTCTTTTTGTTATAGAGCACGCCGCGGAAAGGGAATATCTTGGCCATAATTACTCCTTAGAAATCTGTTAAGCACCCCGATGAACATCGGGGGGCAGTTTCTTATCCCGCACATAATTTATGTGCGGGGTTCTTTTTCCGTCAACGCCTTCAATTCCTTAATAGCCGTTTCTTTATCCTTGCAGACGCTGTAAAAGGCGGACAGTTTGAATAACTTAAAGACCTCTTTGACATTGGGTTTGGGATGGATGAAGACAATCGTACCGTTGTGCTGTTCAAGGATATCAAGGATACTGATGAATACTCCAACGCCGGGCGAGCCGAGATAGTTTAGCTTTGACAGGTCTATGATAAACTTGTAAATCTTCATATTAAACAAATCCTGAAAAGTCCTGGATAAACCTTCGGCCACGAAACTATCCAGCGCTCCTTCCAGCGCAACCAGCACCACGCTTTCTTCCACACGCTCGGTTTTAATATCTAATCCGTCCATATTCTCTATTCCTCAGGCCCGGGCATAGGCAATCAGTTTTTCGGCCACCGCATCGCCCACCCGTCCCTGGCCTTCGGCCGATGAAGCGCCCAAATGCGGGGTGAGCACAATCTTATCACCCAGCCCTAATAAGGGATTATCCGCCGCAATCGGTTCTTTCTCAAAAACATCTATAGCCGCGCCGGCCACTTTGCCGGTCTTAATGGCTTCGGCCAGCGACTTTTCATCTATGATGCCGCCCCGGGCGCAGTTGACAATCCGCACGCTCGGCTTCATCTTGCCGAACGCATCGGCATTGAGCATATTTTTGCTCTCCGGCGTCAGCGGCAGGTGCAAAGAAATATAATCCGCATTCTTGTAAATCTCATCCAGCCCGACCATCTTGATGCCAAGTTTGGTAATATGTTCAGGCACCGGCTTGAGATATGGGTCGTAAGCAATGACCGACATCCCCATCCCGATAGCGCGTTTGGCGACCTCTAATCCGATACGTCCGATGCCGATAAGACCGAGGGTTTTCTTCCAGAGTTCCACGCCTTCCAGGGCTTTCTTTTCCCATTTGCCTTGTTTGGTGGTGCTATCGGCAACGGCTATCTTGCGGGCGAGAGTGAGCATCATCCCGATGGTCAGTTCGGCCACCGAGACCGAACTCGCCTCCGGCGTATTTTCCACCTTGACATTGGCCGCTTTGGCGGCCGCGGCGTCAATATTATCCATCCCGACCCCGCCCCGGACCACCAGTTTCAGGTTCTTGCCCTGGGCAATCACGTCCTTGGTTACTTTGGTGGCGCTGCGCACGACCAGGACATTGTAATCCGCGATAGTCTTTAAGAGTTCGTCCGGATTGATACCGAACTTGGTATCAACATTCAGACCGGCCTTCTTCATCTTATCCACCGCCGTGGTATCAATCTTGTCGGCTATCAATACTTTCATATTATCCTCCTCTAAATACTTGTGATAACTTCTTCTTTACTCAATCGTGGCGGCGCCTTGGGCGTTTTGGCCGGGTAACCGACCGGCACAATCGTAACCGGTCTTAAGGTGTCGGGCAGTTTCATAACCTGGCTGACTGCATCCTCGTCAAATGCGCCGACCCAGACCGTGCCCAGCCCTTGTTCGTGTGCGACCAGCAGCAAGTTCTGGACCGATGCGGCTACGTCCTGCGGCGCATAAAGCGTGGTGCCCCGGTTTTCATAGCGGCCCTTGACGCGTCCCAAATCGGCGCAACCGACCACCACCAGCGGCGCATCGGCAATGAAACTCTGGCCCAGTGCCGCTTCCACCAACTGTTCCTTAACCTTTTTATCAGTTACGAAATAGAACTTCCGGCTCTGGAGGTTGCCGGCGCTGGGCGCCCAGATGAGCGCATCGGCCAATTTGTCTATTACCTCCTTCAGAATCGGCGTATCCTTGAACGACCGGATACTCCGACGTTGCTTGATAATATCTAACAGGTTATTCATATATTGGCGTTCCTTCATTACGGGTTAAATCCTTGTACGCCGCAAGCAGTCTCTTGAAATGATGGCCGGGTTTGCCGTCGCCGATGGTCCGTTCGTCAATCTCTATGACCGGTATCAGTTCGGCTCCGGAGCCGGTCAGGAAACACTCGTTAGCCGTATAAATATCGTGCACGGTAAACGGTTCTTCTATTACTTCGTAATCCATCTGTTTGGCCAACTCCATTACTGTGCCGCGGGTGATGCCTTCCAGAATACCAAGATATGCCGGCGGTGTGTAGATCTTGTGGTTATTCTTGAGGATGAAGATATTATCGGCCGTGGCTTCGGAGACATAGCCCTCGTCATTGAGCATTATGGCTTCGTCCGCACCGTATTTGAATGTTTCTACCTTGGCCAGGATATTGTTAAGGTAATTCAACGATTTTATCTGTGAGTTCATACAATCGGGCCGGTTGCGCCGGATGCATGAGGTCATAACTTTCAGTCCGGTTTGGTATTTCTTGGGCGGGTAGAGCTCGATTTTGTCGGCCATAATCAGGATGGTCGGTTTGGAGCACTTGCGCGGGTCAAGCCCGAAATCGCCATGACCGCGGCTGACTATCAGGCGCACATAAATATCCTTCAGACCGGTCCGCCGGCAGGTGGCTATCACCAATTCTGTCATCTTTGATTGCGGCATCGGGATTTTCATAAAGATGGAGATAGCGGAATGGTATAACCGTTTGATATGTTCTTCCAGTTTGAATGCCCGGCCGTTATATACCCGGATGCCTTCAAATACGCCATCGCCGTAGAGGAATCCGTGGTCATAAGCGGAAATCATTGCCTTGTTACGGTCGGTAATGAACTTGCCGTTCAGATAAATGCTCACGCCCATATTTCCTCCTTTAATGACTAATGACGAAATCCGAATGACGAATGAATGATTAAATTCCTAAAGTCTAAATTAGGCATTTAAGCATTGAGAAATTCTTTCGTCATTCGTTATTAGACATTCGTCATTCATAATTATTTTAATAGATTATTGGCGATAACCAACCGTTGTATTTCTGAAGTCCCCTCGTAAATCTCGGTAATCCGCGCATCGCGGTAGAACCGCTCCATCGGATAGTCCTTGGTGTATCCGTATCCGCCGTGAATCTGGATGCCTTTATGGGTGACGCGGGTGGCGGTTTCGGAGGCGAAGAGTTTTGCCATGGCCGCCTCGGCGATGTAGGGCGCGCCGGTGTCCTTGAGCAACGCCGCCCGGTGCGTCAGCAATCTGGCCGCGTCAATCTCGGTGGCCATATCGGCCAGCATCCACTGGATGGCCTGGAAATTGGAAATGGGCTGATTAAACTGGGTGCGTTCCTTGGAATATTTAACCGATGCTTCAAGCGCTGCTCGGGCAATGCCCACGGCCTGGGCGGCAATCTCCTCGTGCTTGCCGACCCGGAATCCCTTGGTGCCTTTCTCCACGATGAATACGCTGATGCCTTTGTGCGCCTTGGCTTTATCCGTGATGGCGGCGATGACGGCGATATCGGCCTGACCGCCGTTGGTGATGAATAACTTGGCGCCGTTGACGACCCAGGAACTGCCGTCCTTGACCGCGGTGGTTTTGAGATTGACCACATCCGAGCCGGCCGATGGTTCGGTCAGCCCCAAACAACCAATCTTTTGTCCATTGGCCAGCGGAGTCAGGAATTTCTTCTTCTGTTCTTCGGTGCCGCTGGCGTAGATAGGGTCACAGCAGAGCGATGAATGGGCTGAAAGAATTACGCCGGTTGAGGCGCAGGCAACTGAAATTTCTTCCACCACCAGCGCGTAGGATAAATAATCCATCCCGGCGCCGCCGTATTTGTCCGGGAAGGGGATGCCCATAAAACCCAGTTCGGACATCCGTTTGATGAGTTCGGTCGGGAATCGGGCGGTCTTATCCAGTTCTGCGGCCAGTGGTTTGACCTCATTCAGAGCAAAATCACGGGCCACCTGTTGCACCATCTTTTGCTCTTCGGTTAAGCGCAGGTCCATTGTATACCCCTCTCTACCGCCAATAGTGAATTGATTTACAATTAAGTAACTCCTTATAGAAGCGCTGTCAAGATAATCAGGTAAGAAAACTGCAACCACAGATGGACGCAGATTAACGCTGATTATATTTGTGTATCGCTGCCGGTGTCAGAGGGGGACTGTGCATAGAAAAATGTTGATTTTCTAAATAAAAAGATGTATATAATAGATATGATTAAATCAATCTATCCACTGTTTACTCTCGTAGCAGTGTTCCTTCTTGTTGGGACAACGGCTTACGCCTGCGAACCGATGTTCGGTTTGGGGATAGCGCTGGGCGGGCCGGCGATGTGGTCAGCGTTCACGATAAGTTTATACGGATTGATAATCGCCATTGCCGTTAAGTGTCTATCTTTCCCATTCTTGGTCAAAGATTTACATTGGTTTAAAGCCATTATTTTTATGATTGTCGCAAATATCGTCTCAAGCATCATCGGAGCATTGTTAGGTGCATCGGCGGTAGTCGCTGGACTTATGATAGTTTTTATACCTATAGTATACCTACTATCCTTGGGTGTGGGTGAGCGGATTAAGTTATCAGTCTGGCGGCCCCTAACACGTTTCTCAAAACACACCTTCGCTTCTATCATAACCGGACTTTGGTTTGGTAGTTTCTTCCTATTTACGGGTGGGATAATCAGCGCAGATTTTCATAGTTACGCCGGCTACTGGCTATTCAAGATACTATATGTGTTTGTGGCGCTCCTGATAAGTTTTAGGCTGACCACTTTGTGGGAAGAGTGGGTTATCAGCGCGTTAGCACGTCAACGGGAAAAGTCATATTTACGGCCTGTTGCCATAGCAAACCTCATTACTTTTATGGTCGTTGCCTTAATCGGCGCTATTATAATGATTCCACAACGATTAGACAAACCGGGTTTTCTTATTCTAAGTCTTATTGATAAAATTGTTTCAACTTTCCTGGCATAATATGAGAACTTTATTGGTAATCCTGTGTTTATCTGTGTGTATCTGCGGAGCCGCAGCGGAGTCCCGCTCTTTGCGTAACAAAGAGCGGGATGGTTTGGTTACTGCCGAACCGGCCCCGGTCAAACTGATAGAAGACCAGAAGACTATTAAATCCGATGTGGATGAACTTGAGGCCAAGATGGAACGCATCAGTCAGAAACTGGCCGCCATCCAGCCCTATTATGCGGAGAAACTCAACTCGGCGCTGGCCATGGTCCGCCAGGAACTGCTCAAGGATATCCTTACCGAAGTGGTCAATTCCTTGCAGCAGGGACTGACCGGTAAATCCATTGCCAATGCATCAGAGGCCGAGGCCGTCCTGAAGAAGGTGCTCGCATTCCTGGAAGACCGGATAGACCCTGAAGAAGTCAAAAACAAGATTGACCAACTGGCCAAAACACTGGATAAGGTCGGTGAACTCCAGAACAAAGAGAGCGAGGTTAATAAAGAACTCGCACAGATGAACGAGCAACTCAAGAAAGATGCCAATCGCCAACCTACGGAAGAAGAAAAGCGCAAGTCGGTGGAGATCCCGCCACTTATGGCGGGGTTAGAGCGATTAGCCAAACGCCAGAAGGAGATAGAAAAGGAAACTAAAGAGTTGGCCGAGCAGGCCGCCAAGGAAGGCGAGCCCAAGGCGAATGAAGGGCTCAAGCGCGCCGGCAAGAAGATGGAATCAGCATCGCAGAATATGTCCGGCTCTAAACCGCAGGAAGCCAAAGACGATACGGACGAGGCGATGGATGAACTCAAGCGCGTCTATGAGCAACTCGCCCAGAAGATGGAAGACCTGTCCGAGAAACAACAACAGCAACTAATGGATAAGATTGACCAGATGCTTACCGCCATCCGCGATAAGCAGATGGATATCAATAGCCAAACTGATTTTATACTGGGCAAGGCCGCAGCCAGTCCCGCTGATAGGGGCAAGGAACTGTCGCGCGAGGATATTATCAATCTCAATAAACTCAGCCACGCGCAGAATGATTTGGCCGCCGAAACAGAGTCTGTCCGGCAGAAGGCCAAGGACGACCAGAGCATCGTGTTTTCCAATATCCTGCAGTCCGTCAAGGACGATATGGGATTAAGCGGTCAGTTGTTGGCTGAGCGCCGCCTTGACCTATACACGCAGGATGTCCAGTTGGATATCATCAGGAAGATTGACGAATTGCTTGATGCCTTAAAGAAGGAGCGGAGTCGCAAGAAGCCAATGCAGATGATGGGTAACCAGAAATGCAACAAGATGATGAGGCAACTCATACCCGATATCGCCGAGCTTAAGATGTTAAAGACAATGCAGGAAAACATTAAGAACAGAGTAGAACAATTCAAAGGGGCATTGCCCGCCGAAGCCTCGGTGCAGGCGGGATTGGATTCGGTCGGCCAGATGACGCTCCGGCGTCTGAGCGCACAGCAGGGTGCGCTATCCGATATGACCAAAAAACTGGCCAAGAAACTGGAAGACAATAATAATATGATGCCAACCCCAGAGGAGAAAGAACGATGAAACCACAGATACACATCACACCAGGTCGGTATGACGTGGCAGATAAACACGGATATGGACTATATATAAGGAAGCCA